>NZ_JBFULD010000075.1:0-13769 GCF_056400505.1 Terrabacter sp. P5_B1 | reverse complement strand
GCACGAGCACCGTGACCGTCGTCTCCACGTACGCGTCATGGATCCTTGCGAGCACGAACCGGGCGACGACGCCGAGGACGAGGCCGCCCAGCACGCCTAGGACGACCGCCTCGAGCAGCTCGAGGGCGACCTGCCCGCCGGTGATGCCGCCCGTGACGGCCGCGAGGATCGCCACCTTGTAGGCCACGAGGGCCGTCGCGTCGTTGAACATGCCCTCGCCCTCGAGGATCGTGACCAGGCGGTGGGGCAGCCGGAGCCGCCGGGCCACGGCCGTGGCCGCGACCGGATCGGGCGGGGAGACGATGGCGCCCAGCACCCACGCCACCGACCACGACAGCCCGGCTGCGTGCGCGACGACGGCGACCACCGCCATGGTGGCCAGGGTGAGGCCGACGGCCAGCACGAACACCGGGCGGGCGTGCTCGCGGAACTCCGTCACGGTCGTGCGCTGCGTCGCAGCGAACAGCAGTGGCGGCAGCACCACCGGCAGGATCAGGGAGGGGTCGAAGGAGAGCGGGTTGACCGGTGTGACGAGTGCCAGGGCCAGCCCGAAGACGGTCAGCAGCACCGGTTGCGGCACTCGCACCCGGTCGGCGACCGGCGTGAGCACGATGACGCCGAGCATGACGACGAGGGCCAGCAGGAGGGTGCTCACCGTCTGAACCTACGACAGCATGCGCGTTGGGTCTCAGCCCTCGCTGCCAGGTGCGTCGAGGAAGGCGTGGGTGAGGTCGGCGAGCTCGCGCGCCGACTCGGTGTTGACGAGCGGGCCGGCGCCGTCGATGACATGTAGGCGCGCGGTCGGCAGCTGCTTCGAGAGCTCCTGTGCTGCAGTGATGCCGGCCTTGTCCTTCGACCCGGCGACGAGCAGCACGGGCGCGGTGATCGACCGCAGCGACTCGGTCCCGTCGAAGCCCTTGAGCGCGTCGAGCACGGCGAGCATCCGCGGGCGCGAGACACCGGCGTCGACGAGCTTGCCCTCGGGCACGAGCCGCATCGCGAGGCGTTGCATGCGCAGGGCTCCCTTGCTGGGTCGCACGAGCGCGCCGCCGAGGACGAGATGTCCGACGAGCTCGGGCCGCTCCACTGCGAGGCGCAGCGCGACGCTCGCACCGACGGACACTCCGACGAAGTCGGCCTGCCGCACGCCCTGCAGCTCGAGCTCGTCGGCGACGCCAGCGGCCGCGGCGCCGAGGTCGAAGCCGACGGGATCCTTGGGCTTGAGGCCCTTCATCCAGGGTGCCGTCATGGGACGACCGGCGCCGTAGGCGGACACGAAGTCCTGCCACGCGATGGGCGACTGGCCGAGCCCGTGGAGCAGCACGAGCGGACGGGGACGGGCACTCGGGTCGGGGGCAGACGGCATACGAAAACCCCTCAGCTCCAGTCGAGGACGACCTTGCCGCACTGACCTGACCGCGCGGTCTCGAAGGCCTCCTCCCACTGCTCGGCGGGGAAGCGGTGCGTGATCACCTGGGTGACGGCGGCGCGGAAGCGCTCCGAGGTCGCGATCATCTGCGACATGGCGTACCACGTGTCGTACATCTCGCGGCCGTAGATGCCCTTGAGCGTGATCATGTGGGTGATGACCTTGCCCCAGTCGAGCTCGTAGCTCTGGTGCGGCAGGCCGAGCAGCGCGATGCGGCCGCCGTGGTTCATGTTGGCGATCATGTCGGTGACGGCCGGAGCGGCTCCCGACATCTCGAGGCCGATGTCGAAGCCCTCCTTCATGCCGAGGTGGGCCTGGGCGTCAGCGAGGCTCTCGCGCGTCACGTTGATCGTCAGGTCGGCCCCGGCGTGCTCGGCGAGCGAGAGGCGGTAGTCGCTCGCGTCGGTGACGACGACGTAGCGGGCGCCCGCGTGGCGCGCGATCGCGGCGGCCATGACGCCGATCGGGCCGGCACCGGTGATGACGACGTCCTCGCCGACCATCGGCCACTGCAGGGCCGTGTGCGTCGCGTTGCCGAGCGGGTCGAAGACGGCGCCCAGGTCGGGGTCGAGGTCGGCGGGCTGGATCCACGCGTTGCTCGCCGGGATGACGACGTAGTCGGCGAAGGCACCGTCGCGGTTGACACCGATGCCCTGGGTGCGGATGCAGAGGTGGCGGCGCCCCGCCCGGCAGTTGCGGCAGCGACCGCACACGATGTGGCCCTCACCGGACACGCGGTCACCGACGGCGAAGCCCATGACGTCCTCACCGACCTCGGCGACCTCGCCGTAGAACTCGTGGCCGATGACGAGCGGCGGGGTGACGGTTGCCTGCGCCCAGTCGTCCCAGCCGGCCAGGTGCAGGTCGGTGCCGCAGAGGCCGGCCCGCAGGACGCGGATCTTGACGTCCGCGGGCCCGCACTCGGGCTCCGGGCGGTCGACGAGCGTGAGGCCGGGGCCTGCGGTCAGCTTGGTGAGTGCGCGCACGGGGAGAGTCTGCCACTGCCGATAATGGGTGCGTGTCCCCCACTGCCGAGAGCCCGCGCGTGGCCGGTGCCGTCTCCCACCTCCGCTCCGCGGGCGAGCGCGTCACGCCCGCGAGGTATGCCGTCCTGCGCGTCGTCGACGCGGCCGACCTCGCCGACGAGCACCTCACGGCCGAGCAGATCGGGGCTCGCGTCGCCGAGGCCGAGCCGTCCGTCCACCGGGCAACCGTCTACCGGACCCTCACCTCGCTCGTCGAGACCGGCGTCCTGTCTCACGTCCACCTCGGCGGCTCGGCCACGGTCTACCACCTCGCCGAGCCAGCGCCGGCCGACGAGCACGTCCACGATCACGACCACGCCCACGCCCACGTCCAGTGCCACGTGTGCGGACGGGTGCTCGACGTGGCACCGGACGTGTTCGACGAGGTGGCCCGGCGGCTGCTCGACGAGGTCGGCTTCGTCGTCGACACCGGCCACGCCGCCCTGCTCGGCACCTGCCGGGAGTGCCACAGCGCCCGTACCCCCTGACGCCCACCCGTCGAGGGGCGGGGTCAGCGGGCGCGGACGTCGAGGAGGTAGCCCTGGGCGGGGCCGATCGCAGGAACGGGGAGTCCCACCCCCGTCAGCACCGCGCCGGGCACGACGAGGCCGTCTTCAGCCAGGGCCCGCTCCCACCAGGCCGGTGCGACGTGCTGCACGACGGCGGGCAACCCCGCTTCGGCGCGGACGCGGACGGCATACGACCGGGTGCGGTCGAGACCCGGCAGCGGCAGCGACCCGGTGACCGCGTCGCGGCCCGTCACGAGCCGGGCGACGGAGTATGCCGCGTGGCTGCGGTCGGCGTCGACCGTGCCCGTCACGAGCACGGTGCCGTCCGGACTCTCGGAGCGCACGAGGTCACCGGTGTGCAGCAGCGGTCGCAGCTCCCGCGCGAGCGCGGTCCATGCCGTCAGTGCTTCCAGCTCGTCGTCGGAGCACGTGGTGATGTCCCACTCGAGACCGGGGTGGCCCTGGAGCGCCATGAGCATGCGGAAGCCGAGGTCGACCACGCGGTGCGTCGTGTGCGCCGTGGCCGGACCGATGTGGGTGCCCATCAGCTCCGCCGGCACGAGCAGACTCGTCCAGCGCTGGATGCTGGCCCGCTCGAGCGCGTCGTTGCAGTCGCTCGTCCAGATCCGGTCGGTGTGGTCGAGCACCTCGAGGTCCACACGCGCGCCGCCGCTGCTGCACGACTCGATCTCGAGCCGCGGGCGCCGCGCCCGGAGCTCGTCGAGCAGCCGGTAGTAGGCGAGGGTGTGGGCGTGCACCGCCGGGGCGTCGACGCGTCGACCACCCGGGCCGTCGACGGTGTGGACGGCCTCGAGGAGGTCCCGGTTGTGGTCCCACTTGATGTAGTCGATGCCGATGTCGGCGACGAGCCCGCTGATCCGCTCGAGCAGCTGCTCGAACGCGGCCGGGTTCGTCAGGTCGACCAGCTGCTGCCAGCGCCACGCGCGCGGCGAGCCGGCGGCCGGGCGCAGCACCCAGTCGGGGTGCTCGCGCACCAGGTCGCTGTCCTCGTTGACCATCTCGGGCTCGAACCACAGCCCGAACTCGAGGCCGAGGTCCTTGACGTGGTCGACGAGCGGCCCCATGCCCTCGGGCCAGACGTCGGTCGAGACGACCCAGTCCCCCAAGCCGGCGCGGTCGTGCCGCCGTCCGCCGAACCAGCCGTCGTCGAGGACGAAGCGCTCGACGCCGATGCGGGCGGCCGTGTCGGCCAGGGACTTCAGGTGGTCGAGGTCGGTCTCGAAGTAGACGGCCTCCCACGTGTTGAGCACGACGGGCCTTGGACGAGAAGGGTGCCCGGCGCGGGCCCGGAGGCTGCGGTGGAGACGGCGCGAGAGGCCGTCGAGCCCCTCGGTCGAGTGGACGAAGACGACGGTCGGGGCGGCATACGTCTCCCCCGGGGCGAGGCGCACCTCGCCGGGAGCCAGCAGCTCGCCGCCGCCGAGGACGGCGTGGTGGCGTCCGGCGCCCTCGGGCAGCGCCTCGACGAGGTGCTCGTGGTTGCCACTCCACGCGGTGTGCACCGCCCAGACTTCGCCTGTGCGCCAGTCGAACCCACGGGTGCCCACCATCATCAGCAACGTCGCGTCGTGGCCGGTGCGGCCGCGCCGGCTCGCGCGGAGGTGGGCGCCGTGGTCGAGCCGGCTGCGCTGCGGCGACCGCTCACGGCACCAGCGACCGGTGAGGTCGAGCACCTCGTCGGCGCGCACGGGCAGCGGCAGGATCGCGCGCAGGGCCGAGACGTCGAGCGGCGCGCTGTCGTCGCTCCTGTTGGTCACGGACGCATCGACGCGGAGCACACCGTGCTCGTCGAGGGCGTGCCGCAGCTCGAGGCGTATGCCGTCCGGCGAGCTGGCGCGCGTCACGATCGTGGTGCCCTCGGCGGCGCACGTCACGTCGTGCCACCGCACGGCGCCGGCGCCCCCGTCCCGGTGACCCGACCAGCCGGGCGTGCCCGACCAGCCGTCGGCCTCGCCGGGCAGCACCGTGAGCGGCCAGGCTGCGTCGATCGCGCTGGGCGGGACCGGTGCCGTCGTGACGGCGGAGAGGACGGCATACGTGCTGGCACCTCCCTCGAGCACCCCTCCCCAGTGGACCACCTCGGGCAGCCCCGAGCCGCCGGGGCGCGGCTCGAGCACGAGCGCGGTCCCGGCGGACTCGATGTGGAGCGTGGACAGGTCGGTCGTCAGGTCGGTCACGTCATCCCTTGGTTGCGCCGAGCGTCAGGCCGGCGACGAAGTGTCGTTGGAGCACGAAGAAGATCACGAGCGTCGGGATCGCGATGATCACGGATCCCGCTGCCACGAGGTTGTTGTCGGTGAAGAACTGGCCCCGCAGGTTGTTGATCGAGCTGGTGACCGGATACTTGTCGCCCTGTTGGAGCAGCACGGTGGCCCAGAAGAACTCGTTGTAGATCCACGTCGTCTGGAGCACGGCGAGTGCAGCGATAGCCGGACGGCACAGCGGCAGCGTGATCTGGAAGAACTGCCGCGTGACGCTCGCACCGTCGATGACAGCCGACTCGTAGAGCTCGCGGGGTAGGGCCTTCATGTAGTTGCTCAGCACAAAGGCGCAGAAGCCGATCTGGAACGCCATGTTGACGAGGATCAGACCGAGGAGGCTGTTGAGCAGCGTGCCCGAGTCGCTGACCCACAGCGGCACCGAGATGGCGCGGAACATCCGGTAGACCGGGATGAGCAGGGCCTGCGGTGGCAAGAGGTTCGCGGCCAGGAAGAAGCCGAGCAGCGCGAGGTTGAACTTGTACGAGAAGCGCGCAACGACGAAGGCGACGCAGCAGGACAGGAAGAGCGTGAGGATCACCGCCGGAACCGTGATGATCAGCGAGTTCATGAAGTGCAGCCCGAAGTCGCCCTGCTGCCAGGCGTTCTTGTAGTTGTCGAGCGTGAAGCCTCCCCACGAGATGTAGCCGTTCTTGGCGGTGTAGGCGTAGTCGCGGAACGAGTTGACCAGCGCGAGCAGCAGCGGGAAGAGCCAGATCAGCGAGATCAGCGTCAGGACGAGCGGCAGGAACCAGCGCCGGCCCGACCGGGCGCCGCCCTCATGGGACTTGAGCATCGCCTGCTGGCGCTCCTCGACAGGGTTCGGGGCGACGGACATGGTCAGTCCTCCTTCATGGCGATGCGCAGGTAGATGACGACGAGCACGCTGGAGATGAGCAGCATGATCGTCGCGAGCGCCGACCCGAAGCCGATGCGGCTCGCCTCCCCGACGACGTTCTGTGTGACGAGGGCCCCGATGAGCTCGAGACCGTTGCGGCCCTTGTTGATCACCCAGACGATGTCGAAGGCCCGCAACGACTCGATGAAGGTCACGACGACGACGATGATGTTGATCGGCCGCATGACCGGGAAGACGACCCGGAAGAACGTCGTCGTCTCGCTCGCGCCGTCGATCTTGGCCGCCTCGCGCAGCGACGGGTCGACCCCCTTTAGGCCGGCCAGGTAGAGCAGCATGATGTAGCCGGCGTGCCGCCAGCTGGCGGCGACCAGGACGGCCCAGAGGTTGACGTTCGGGTCGCCGTACCAGTCGGTCGTGCCCCCCGTGATCGCGTTGAGCAGTCCCTGGTCGCGCGAGTAGATCAGCTGCCAGATGAAGCCGATCAGGGCGAGCGAGAGCACCACCGGCAGGTAGATGCTCGTCTGGTAGAACCGCGTGCCCGCCAGCCCACGGTCGACGAGCACCGCGAAGAGCATGCCGAGCGGGGTCGCGATCAGGAACAGCACCGCCAGCCAGATCAGGTTGTGCTGGATCGCCGGCCAGAACGGCGGGTAGATCGTCGCGATGTCCCGGTAGTTCTGCAACCCCACCGGTTTGATGCCGGAGAGCGGCCCGATCCCGTCCCAGTTGGTGAAGGAGAGCAGGACCGTGCCGACCGCCGGGAGCCAGACGAGCCACACGACTAGGACCGTCGGCACGATGACCATGAGGCCTACGACGACCTTGTCCCGTGTCGAGAGCTGGTCGATTCCCTTGTACTTTCTCTTGCCCGCCATCGGAGCTCGCCTCTCGATCAGGAACCGAAGATGCTCTTCTTCTGGGCCTGGATGTTCGTCAGCAGGCTGTCGATGTCCTTCGGGTTCTTGATGAAGCTCTGGATCGCCGGGATCATCACGGTCGAGGCGAAGTCAGGGCGGGTGTCGCGGTCCATGAACTGCGTGATCGACTTGGCGGACTTGACGAACTCGAGCGACTTCTTCTGCAGGGCGGTGTAGTTGCTCGTGTCGGCGGTGCCGTTCGTCGCGATGACGCTCGGGTCGGCCTTGAGGGCGAGCAGCTGCGCCTCGGGCTGCGAGATGTAGTGGAGCAGCTTCTTGGCGGCGGCCTCGTTCTTCGGCTTGGCGCTCATCATGTAGCCGTCGATCGGGGCCTCGACGACGTCAGTGCCGACCGTCGAGTCGATCTCGGGGAACCCGAAGAAGTCGAGGTCGTCCTGCTCGGCGCCCTTGGCGAACTGCTGGGCGACGAACGAGCCGAGGACGTACATGCCCGACTTCTTCTGCTGGAGCGACTGCGCCGCCTCCTGCCAGGTGCGACCGAGCGAGTCCGGCTGGTGCAACGGGAGGATGCCGGCCCAGGTGTCGAAGACCTTCTTGACCTTGGGGTCGGTCCAGTCCTCCTTGCCGGCCATCAGGCTGACGTGGTAGTCGTAGCCGTTGACGCGCAGGTTGATCTGGTCGAAGGTGCCCATGGCGGGCCAGCCGTCCTTGTCGCCGAAGGCGATCGGGGCGAGGCCGTCCTTCTTCATCTGCGCACCGAGCGCGTTGAGCTCGTCGAGGGTCTTGGGGACCTGGTAGCCCTTGTCCTTGAACAGGCTCTTGCGGTAGAAGACCGCCCACGGGTAGTTGGTGATCGGCACGAAGTACTGCTTGCCGTCGGCGCCGGTGGAGGCCTTCTTCAGGGCGTCGCTCATGCCGGTGATGTTCTTCCACACGTCGGTGAGGTCGCCGACGAGCCCCTTCTCGGCGAAGAACTGCATGCGGTAGCCGGCGAACCACGTGAAGACGTCGTCCGGCGAGCCCTGCAGGTAGTTGTTGATGTTCTCCTGGAAGGAGTTGTGGTCGACGGTGTTGATCTTGACCGTCGTGCCGGGGTTCGCCTTGGCGAAGGCGTCCATGTAGGACTTGACAGCCGCCTTCGGCACGGCGTCGGACTGGTTGGAGCCCACGGTCACGGTGCCGGTCACGGCCCCCGTCGGGACGCCGGTGCTGCTCGAACCGCTGGAGCTGCACGCGGCGAGGCCGCCGGCGCCGAGCAGGGCGCCGACGCCGAGGGCGCCGCGCAGCAGGGTCCGGCGGTCGACTCCGCGGACGGACGGGGGAACCATGCGGGCGAGGTACTCGGCCTCGTTCGAGGGGCGGGTCATTGCGGTCTCCTTTGACGCTGGGCCGGGTTCGTTGTCAGGCAAAGGGACAGAGTCGAACATCCGTCACCAGAAACCTCCAACAACAAACAGAGAATGTCGGCGCCCGCAGGCCGTGTCAAGAGATTCGTCGAGACCCACAGTCGTCCGCGGCCGAACCGAGACCAACGCAGCAGCCCCAGAGCCGGATGTACACCGTTGTAAACGGAATTCGCGCCCATAAGAGGCGGAGTGACCGTGCCGGCGGTCGCGTCCACGAGCAGCGTGCCCGCTCGACCGCCTTGCGCGGGGCGGCGCCGTCGCAGCGTCGACAGTTGCGCAACTTACCGAATGATCGTGTTTGAAAATGTTGACACCATGAGTCCCCAGGAGACACCCTGTGTCCCATGCGCTCATGGCCGACGAAGACCCTGGCACTCGGTGGCGACTACAACCCGGAGCAGTGGCCTCGCCCTGTCTGGGACGAGGACGTCGAGCTGATGCAGCGCGCCAACATCTCGTTCGTCAGCCTCGGCATCTTCTCGTGGAGCTGGCTCGAGCCGGCCAAGGGCGAGTACGAGTTCGAGTGGCTCGACACGATCCTCGACAAGCTCCACGCCGGCGGCATCGCCGTCGACCTGGCAACCGCAACCGCGACGCCGCCGCCGTGGCTCTCGGCCGCCCACCCCGAGATCCTGCCCGTCGACGTCGACGGCCACACGCTGTGGCCGGGCAGCCGGCAGACCTGGTGCCCCACGTCACCCGTCTTCCGTGACTACGCCGTGGCCCTGACCCGGCAGCTGGCCACCCGCTACCACGAGCACCCGGCTCTCGCGATGTGGCACGTCTCCAACGAGTACGCGTGCCACAACCTGCCCTGCTACTGCGACGAGTGCGCCCGCCACTTCCGCGCCTGGCTGCAGCGCCGCTACGTGACCCTGGACGTCCTCAACGACGCGTGGGGCACCGCCTTCTGGAGCCAGCGCTACACCGACTGGGAGCAGATCCTGCCCCCGCGGCGGTCGACGACCTTCAACAACCCGACCCACGTGCTCGACTACAAGCGCTTCAGCTCCGATGCCCTGCTCGAGCACATGCGAGCCGAGCGCGCGGTGCTCGACGAGCTCTCCCCCGGCGTGCCGGTGACGACGAACTTCATGACGCTCGACCACTTCCGCCACCTCGACTACTCGCAGTGGACGCCCACCGTCGACGTCGTCAGCACCGACCACTACATCGTCGACGCGCTGCCGCACCCCCGGGCCGAGCTCGCCTACAGCGGCGACCTGACGCGGGGTCTCGCCGGCGRCCGGCCATGGATGCTCATGGAGCACTCCACGAGCGCCGTCAACTGGCAGCCGACCAACCACGCCAAGGCCTTCGGCCAGACGATCGGCGACGCGCTCGCCCACGTGGCCCGCGGCGCCGACACCATCGGCTGGTTCCAGTGGCGACAGTCGCGCGCCGGGTCGGAGAAGTTCCACAGCGCCGTCGTCCCGCACGCGGGCGCCGACAGCGCCCGTTTCCGCGAGGTCGAGGAGCTCGGCCGCATCGCCGGCCGTCTCGGCGAGCTCGTCGGCAGCCGCGTCGAGTCCCGCGTCGCGATCCTCCATGACTACCAGGCCATCTGGGCCGCCGAGGGACCGTGCATGCCGAGCTCCGAGCTCGACGCCCTGGCCGCGGCGCAGGCGATCCACCGAGCGCTGCACGACCGCGGGGTCACGGCGGACGTCGTGCACCCGTCAACCGACCTCACGGCATACGACCTCGTCGTCGTGCCGCAGCTCTACCTCGTCAGCGACGAGCACGCCGCGGGCATCGCGGCCGCCGCCGAGGCGGGAGCACAGGTGCTCGTCACCTACTTCTCCGGGATCAGCGACGAGAACGACCACGTCCGGCTCGGCGGCTACCCCGGCGCCTTCCGCGACCTGCTCGGCGTCCGCGTCGAGGAGTTCTTCCCACTCGGCCCGGACGAGACGGTGGCCCTCGGCAAGGGCACCGGCACGTGGTGGAGCGAGGACGTGACCGCCCTGCCCGGCACCGACGTGCTGACGACGTATGCCGAGGGTCCCCTCACCGGCCGACCCGCGGTCACCCGTCGGGCCGGTGACGACAACGCCGGATCTGCCTGGTACCTCAGCACCCTCCCTGACGACGCGACCCTCGGCGCCCTGCTCGACGACGTGCTCTCCGCCGCCCGGGTCGAGCCCGCCGTGCCCGGTCTTCCCCGTGGCGTCGAGACGACCCGCCGCAGCGACGGGAGCCGCTCGTGGCTCTTCCTGCTCAACCACACGGACACGGCGCACACCATCTCGGCAAGTGGGTACGACCTCGTCGCGGACGCCCCTGTCGACGGCACCGTCCGCCTCGCCCCGGGTGGCGTGGCCGTGCTCAGAGAGGACTGACGATGCTCGCCAGCCAGCGGCGGTCGGTCATCCTCGAGCTCGTCGAGGAGTCGGGCGCCGTCAAGGTGTCCGACCTCGTCGAGCGCCTCGGGGTGTCCGACATGACGATCCGCCGCGACATCGAGCGCCTGTCGACCGACGGCCTGCTCGAGCGCGTGCACGGGGGCGCCCTGGCGCTCGGCGACACCCGCAGCAGCGAGGAGCCCGGCTTCTCGGCGAAGTCGCTGCTCCAGCGGGCCCAGAAGCAGGCCATCGCCAAGACCGCGGCGCTGCGCGTCGAGGTCGGCAGCGCCATCGGCATCTCGGCCGGCACGACGACCTACGAGCTGGCTCGAGCCGTCAAGGACATCCCGCAGCTGACCGTGGTGACCAACTCCGTCCCCGTCGCGCAGCTGCTCCACGAGTCGGGCGCACCGGGCCAGACGGTCGTGCTCACCGGTGGGGTGCGTACCCCCTCCGACGCCCTCGTCGGCCCGGTCGCCGTCTCGGCCCTGCGCGCCCTCCACGTCGACCTGCTCTTCCTCGGTGCGCACGGCGTCGACGACCGGACCGGCCTGACCACCCCCAACCTCGTCGAGGCCGAGACCAACCAGGCCCTCATCTCGTCCGCGCGGCACGTGTGCCTGCTCGCCGACTCCTCGAAGTGGGGCACCGTCGGACTCAGCACCTTCGCCGACCTCTCCGAAGTCGACCTGTTCGTCACCGACTCCTCCCTCCCGGACCGTGCCCGCGCGGCCGCGCGCGAGGTCGTCGGCTCCCTCGAGATCGTGGAGGCATGATGTCGACCTCGAGCCGGACCAGCATCCGTTTCACGTCGCGGAGCCTCGCCGACGGTCGGGAGATCATCTACGTCGACGAGCCGGGCACGCCCGAGCGCATCGCCGAGGACCCGCGCCCGGTGGAGCCGCGGGTGCAGTCGGGCGAGCTGCGCCACGACGCGCTCGTCGACGACTGGGTCGCCGTCGCCGCGCACCGCCAGCACCGCACCTTCATGCCGCCCAAGGACGAGTGCCCGCTCTGCCCCGCCGGACACGGGTCCGTGCCGTCGGAGATCCCCGAGCGGGACTACCAGGTGGTCGTCTTCGAGAACCGGTTCCCGTCGTATGCCGTCACCTCGGTCGGGGCCGAGGCCCCCGACCCGAGCGGCATCTTCGACACGCGCCCAGCCGTCGGCCGTTGCGAGGTCGTCTGCTTCACGAGCGACCACGAGTCCTCGTTCAAGGACCTCCCGGTCGGGCGGGTGCGCACCGTCATCGACACGTGGGCCCAGCGCACCGAGGCCCTGGGCGCCATCCCGGAGGTCGAGCAGGTCTTCGCCTTCGAGAACCGCGGTCGCGAGATCGGCGTGACACTCCCGCATCCGCACGGGCAGATCTACGCCTACCCCTACGTGCCCGACCGGACGAAGTCACTGCTCGAGACGGCTCGCCGCCACCACGAGCGCACCGGTCGGCTCCTCGGCGCCGACATCCTCGCGGCCGAGCAGGCCGACGGCTCAAGGGTGGTCGTCTCGGGGACGCACTGGACGGCATACGTCCCCTTCGCAGCGCGCTGGCCGCTCGAGGTGCACCTGGCCCCGCACCGCGACGTGCCCGACCTCGTGGCGCTCGGCGACGAGGAGCGCGACGAGCTGGCCGTCATCTACCGCGACCTGCTCGGCCGCCTCGACCGCTACTACGTCAACGAGGACGGCTCGCCGGTGACGCTGCCCTACATCGCCGCCTGGCAGCAGGCCCCGGCGAAGACCGGGCGCGACGTCTCGCGGCTGCACCTGCAGCTCATGTCGGTGCTGCGCGGGCCGGGGCGCCTCAAGTTCCTCGCCGGATCCGAGTCCGGCGTCGGCGGCTGGGTCAACGACGTCGCCCCGGAGAGGGCCGCGGCTCGACTGCGGGAGGTCGCCCCGTGAGCGAACGCCCTCCCGCCGAGGTCGTCGAGGCGGTGGCCGAGGCCTTCGAGCGGACCTTCGGCAGTGCCCCCGCGGGCGTGTGGTCGGCCCCCGGCCGGGTCAACCTCATCGGCGAGCACACCGACTACAACGGCGGGCTGTGCCTGCCGATCGCCCTGCCGCAGCGGACGTATGCCGCCGTGGCCCGGCGCGACGACGGTGTCGTCCGGATGGCCTCCGCCCAGCAGGACGGAGTCGTCGAGGTCGCCCTCGACGACATCTCGCCCGAGCAGCCCGGCGACTGGGGCTCCTACGTCGCCGGCGTGCTGTGGGCGCTGCGGCGGGACGGCCTGACCGTCGGGGGTCTCGACGTGCTCGTCGACTCCACCGTGCCCTTCGGGGCAGGGCTCTCGAGCTCGGCAGCCCTCGAGTGCGCGGTCGCCGCAGCTGCAAGCGACCTCTTCGACCTCGACCTGCTGGGGTCCGCCGACGGTCGGGCGCGGCTGGCCGCGCGCTGCGTCGAGGCGGAGAACGTCATCGCCGGCGCTCCCACTGGAGGCATGGACCAGTCGGCGTCGCTGCTCTGCGAGGAGGCGGCCGCGCTCCTGCTCGACTGCCGGTCGGGCGATACGCGGCACGTGCCCTTCGACCTCGACGCCGCGGGCTACGTCCTTCTCGTCACCGACACCAAGGCCGAGCACGCGCTCGTCGACGGCCAGTACGCCGCCCGCCGCGACGCGTGCGAGCAGGCTGCGCGGGACCTCGGGATCGAGACGCTCCGCGAGATCGACCCGTCCGGGCTCGACGCCGCTCTGGAGCAGCTCGGGTCCGACGAGGTGCGGCGACGGGTCCGCCACGTCGTGACCGAGATCGACCGGGTCACCCTCGCCGTCGCGGCCCTCGAGGCCGGGGACCTCGACGAGGTGGGTCGGCTCTTCGACGCCTCGCACGCCTCGCTGCGCGACGACTACGAGGTGTCGTGCGAGGAGCTCGACGTCGCGACGGCGACCGCGCGGTCGCACGGAGCCCTGGGCGCGCGGATGACCGGTGGCGGCTTCGGCGGCTCGTGCATCGCCATCGTCAGAGCGTCCGACGCCGACGCGGTGACGGGTGCCATCGCAACGGCCTTCAAGGACGCTGGCTTCACGGCCCCGGTC
>NZ_JBFULD010000074.1:0-13806 GCF_056400505.1 Terrabacter sp. P5_B1 | reverse complement strand
CACGTGGCCACTCGACGGTTGGGTGGGGTGCTGGGACTGGGCGGTGACGCTGGGCCCCGGCGACGCGGCATACGGTGTCGGGATGAGCAAGGTAGCCCTCGTCACCGGCGCATCGTCCGGCATCGGTGAGTCCATCGCCATCCATCTCGTCGAGGCCGGCTGGACGGTGTATGCCGTGGCCCGCCGGGTCGAGCGCATGGCCGCGCTCGAGTCCCGCGGCATCATCCCGTTCGCGATGGACGTCACTGATGACGCGTCGATGGTCGCGGGGGTCGACCGGATCCTCACCGAGCAGGGGCAGATCGACGCCCTCGTCAACAACGCCGGCTACGGCTCCTACGGGCCGGTCGAGCACGTGCCGGTCGACGAGGCGCGGCGACAGTTCGACGTCAACGTCTTCGGGCTGGCGCGGCTGACCCAGCTCGTCACCCCGCACATGCGCACGCGCCGTCGCGGGCGGATCGTCAACGTCTCCAGCATCGGCGGCAAGATCTACGAGCCGCTCGGCGCGTGGTACCACGCCACGAAGTTCGCGGTCGAGGGCTTCAGCGACAGCCTGCGCATCGAGCTCGCGCCGTTCGGGATCGACGTCGTCATCGTCGAGCCGGGACCGGTCATCTCGGAGTGGAACGGCATCGCCCGCGAGAGCCTGGTCGAGCGGTCCGTCGGGACCGTGTACGAGGACCTCGCCCGGCGGATGGCCGTCATGTTCGAGCGCGTGGACACCCCGCGGCTGAGCTCGGGGCCGGAGGCCGTGGCCGAGAAGGTGCTCAAGGCCGTCGAGGCGACCAACCCGGCAGCCCGCTACCCCGCCGGCAAGGGTGCCCGGGCCATCGTCACGGCGCGCAAGATCCTGCCCGACAGAGCCATGGACCTGCTCATCCGTCAGGCCTTCAAGGGCTGACCGAGCCGTCGCGCCGTCGCGACGAGCTCGCCGGCGGGGCCGGTGAGGCGGCGGGGTTCACGCCACACCGCGCGCAGCCGTCGGGTCAGGGCCAGCCCCTCCACCTCGACGACCTGCAGGAGGCCGGCCTCGACCTGCTCGCGCACCGCGAGGATGCTGACGACGGCGGGGCCGACACCCGCGAGCACGCTGGCGCGCACGGCTGCGCCGCTGGCCAGCTCGAGCAGCGGCTCGGCGCGGGTGAGGTCGCGAAGGGCGTCGTCGAGGGTCGTGCGCGTGCCCGAGCCCGGCTCACGGGCCACGAGTGGTGTGCTTGCCAGCTCCTCGGGAGGCAGGGCCCGGCGTCGCCGGGCCCACGGATGGGCCGGTGTGACCACGACGACGAGGCGGTCCTGGCCCACGGTGCAGCTGTGCAGACCGCGCGGCACCGAGGGCGACTCGACGAAGCCGACGTCGCAGGCGCCGGCCTCGACCTGCTCGAAGACCTGGGTCGAGTTGTGCACCTGCAGGTGGATCCGCAGGTCCTCGTGGTGCCGACGCAGCTCACCGAGCCACGCCGGGACCAGGTGCTCGGCCACGGTCATGCTCGCGCTGACCGCCAGCTCGTCCCGGCGCGCTCCGCGGAGCGCCTCAGCCGCGTCGAGCAGCCGCCCCGCGTCGGCGAGGACCTCGCGGGCCCAGTGCACGACCACGGTGCCCTGCGGGGTGAGTGCCGATCCGCGCGCCCCGCGCCGCAGCAACTGCACACCGAGCTCACCCTCGAGCCGGCGCACCGCTCGGCTCGCATTGGGCTGGGCCATGCCCTCCCGTCGGGCGGCCGCACCGAGGCTGCCGAGGTCGTCGACGCCCACGAGGACGGCCAGCACCGAGAGGTCGGGCCACGTGCGAGACATGCTCTGAGCATATGGGCGCTCCCTTGCCCATATCACTGCGATATGGATCCATGCAGGATCTCCGGCTACCGGTGGACCACCTGCGAGGGAAGGCTGGTCATCATGTCGACCTCCGTCAGCCCGCACCACGCCGACACCTCGGCTCCCCGCTCGACCGGGGCGACGCGAGCCCTGCCGGGTCTCGCGGTCGGTGCGGGAGTGTCGGCAGCCGTCCTGGGCCTCAACCAGTGGGTGCCCGCGCTCAGCCCGCTCCTCGTCGCCATCGTCGTCGGGGCCGCGCTCGCCAACACCGGCCGGCTCAGCCCACGCCTCGAGCCGGGCCTCGCAGTGGCATCGAGACGGCTGCTCCGTCTCGGCGTCGCGCTGCTGGGGCTCCAGCTGGCGCTCGGTGACGTGCTGCGCCTCGGGTGGGGAGTCATCGGTGTGGTGGTCGCGGTCGTGGTGCTGGGCATCGCGGGCGGAGTGGTCGTGGGGCGACTGCTGGGCCTCAGCCGCTCGCAGTCCTTGCTCATCGCCGGCGGTTTCTCGATCTGTGGAGCCGCGGCGGCTGCGGCCGTCGACGGTGTCATCGAGTCGGACGACGAAGAGCTCGTGACCTCCGTGGCCCTCGTCGTGCTCTTCGGGACAGCCATGATCCCGCTGCTCCCCCTGCTCGCGGGCCGGATCGGGCTGGCGCCCACGCAGGCCGGGATGTGGGCGGGCGCCTCGATCCACGAGGTGGCCCAGGTGGTGGCCGCGTCGGGTGTCATCGGCAGCGGCGCGCTGGCGGTGGGCGTCGTCGTCAAGCTCGGCCGCGTCCTCCTGCTGGCGCCGGTGCTGGCGGTGATCAGCCTCCGCGAGCGGCGGCTGCGCTCCCCCGCGCGAGCCGAGTCAGGCAGCGCGGCCGACAGCCCGGCCGACAGCGCGACCGACAACGCGACCGACGGTGCGGCCGGCCGCTCAGCAGCCCCGGGCCGCGGAGCCCGCCCTCCGCTCGTGCCGCTCTTCGTCGTGGGCTTCGTCGCGCTCATGGCGCTGCGCACCACCGGGCTCGTGCCGACCGGCGTGCTCTCGCTGGCCAAGTGGGGCGAGACCGCCCTGCTCACCCTCGCGATGTTCGCCCTCGGCACGGGCGTGCGGGCGGCCTCCCTGCGGCGGGTGGGGCCTCGCCCCTTCGTGCTCGCAGCCGTGACGACCGCGTGGGTGGCGACGGTCTCGCTCGGCGGCATCCTCCTCGCCACCTGACCCCACCTGTCGAGAGGCCGAGGTATGCCGTTCCCTGCCCGTCGAGAGGCCAGTTCTCGTGACGGGAACTGGCCTCTCGACTGCAGTCAGGCGGCCAAACGTGGCCTTTGGACGGTCGGCAGGCGGCCATCCGTGGCCTCTCGACGGTCGGCAGGCGGCCGAACGTGGCCTTTCGACGGGTGGGGTTGGGGTGGTGGTTCAGCCCCAGACGAGGGCCTGGGCCGGGTCGGCCATGATCGCGGCGAGGTCGCTGAGGAAGCGGCTGCCGAGCTCGCCGTCGATGAGCCGGTGGTCGAAGCTGACGGCGAGCTGCGTGACGTGGCGGATCGCGATCTCGTCGTTGCCGTCGGCGTCGGTGACGACCCACGGCTGCTTGCGGATCGCGCCGAAGCAGACGATCGCCGACTCCCCCGGGTTGATGATCGGAGTGCCGCTGTCGACGCCGAAGACACCGACGTTGGTGATCGTCATCGTGCCGCCCGACATCTCGGCCGGCTGGGTGCGACCCTCCCGGGCCGTCGCCGTCAGCTGCCCGATGGCCTGGGCCAGCTCGAGCATCGTCATGGCGTGGGCGTCCTTGATGTTCGGGACGATCAGACCACGCGGCGTCGCCGCGGCGATGCCGAGGTTGACGTAGTTCTTCTGGACGATCTCCTGGTTGGCCTCGTCCCACGTCGCGTTCATGCCCGGGTTGCGCTTGACGGCGAGGACGAGCGCCCGGGCCAGCACGAGCAGTGGCGTGACCTTGACGTCCTTGAACTCGCGGCTGCCCTTGAGGCGGTCGACGAGCTCCATCGTCTTCGTGACGTCGATGGTGATCCACTCGGTGACGTGCGGGGCCGTGAAGGCCGAGCCGACCATCGCCTGCGCGGTCATCTTGCGGACGCCCTTGATCGGCGTGCGCTCCTCGCGCTCACCCGCGCCGAACGGCATACGGTATGCCGTGGGCGTGGCTGCTGCGAACGAGTCCGCTTGAGCGGCAACGCCGTCCACGGCGGAGCCGCTCGCGTGGTTGGTCACATCGTCACGGGTGATGACACCGTCCGCGCCCGTCGGGGTGACCGCGGCGAGGTCGATGCCGAGGTCCTTGGCGAGCTTGCGCACGGGCGGCTTCGCCTTGGGGCGGCCACCCGCGGCGCCCGCGGTGTGGACCCCCGGAGCCGGGGACTCCACCCGAGCGGCAGGAGCAGCGGGCTCGGCGATCGGCGCTGCGGCCGCGATCTGCTCGGTCTCGGTCGGCGCCGGAGCGGCCGCAGCCATGCCCTTGCGCGCGCGGCGGGCGGTGGCACCCGCCTTGGCGCCGTAGCCGACGAGGATCGCCTCCGACGCACCTTCGACCGGAGCGGCCTTCTCGCCCGGGATCGACGGCGCGGCCGCGGGTGCCTCGTCGCCGCCCAGGCCGTCGTCGATCGAGATGATCGGCGTGCCGACGTCGATGGTCTGGCCGACCTCGACGAGCAGCGCCTTGACGGTGCCGGCCCACGGGATGGGCAGCTCGACGAGCGACTTGGCGGTCTCGATCTCGAGGACCATGTCGTTGACCTTGACGGTGTCGCCGGGCGACACCTTCCACTCGACGATCTCGGCCTCGACGAGGCCCTCGCCGGGGTCGGGCAGGTTGAACGTCTTGATTGCCATGTGTCGCAGCCCTTCTCAGTACGCGAGCGCGCGGTCGACGCCGTCGAGGATCCGGTCGAGGTCGGGGAGGAACTCCTCCTCCATCCGGCTCGGCGGATACGGGATGTTGGCGCCGTTGACCCGGATGACCGGAGCCTCGAGCTCGTAGAAGCACTGCTCGGTGACCTGAGCCGAGATCTCGGACGCCATGCCGAGGAAGCTGCTCGCCTCATGGACGACGACGAGCCGGCCCGTCTTGCGCACGGACGCGACGATGGTCTCGATCGGCAGCGGCGAGAGCGAGCGCAGGTCGATGACCTCGATGCTCGTGCCCTCGGCCTCCGCAGCGGCAGCAGACTCGAGCATCGTCTTGACGACGGGGCCGTAGCCGACCATCGTCACGTCGGTGCCCTGACGGATCACGTTGGCCTCGAAGAGCCCCCGCGGCGCGGACGTCGCGGACGTGTCGTACTCCGCACGGTCGTGGTAGCGCCGCTTCGGCTCGAAGAAGATCACCGGGTCGTCGCAGGCGACGGCCTGCTGGATCATCCAGTGGGCGTCCTCGGGGTTGCTGCACGCGACGACCCGCAGGCCGGCGGTGTGGGCGAAGTAGGCCTCGGGGCTCTCGGAGTGGTGCTCCGGGCTGCCGATGCCGCCACCGAAGGGGATGCGGATGACCATCGGGATCTTCACTGCGCCGAGGGCACGGGCGTGCATCTTGGCGACCTGGCTGACGATCTGGTCGAAGGCCGGGTAGACGAAGCCGTCGAACTGGATCTCGCAGACGGGGCGGTAGCCGCGCAGCGCCATGCCCACAGCGGTGCCGACGATGCCGGACTCGGCGAGCGGGCTGTCGATGACGCGGTCCTCGCCGAAGTCCTTCTGGAGGCCCTCGGTGATGCGGAACACGCCGCCGAGCTTGCCGATGTCCTCGCCGATGAGCACGACCTTCGGGTCGGCCTCCATGGCCTTGCGCAGGCCGTTGGTGATGCTCTTGCCCAGGGTGACCTTCTCGAGCGCCATCAGTTCGCCTCCTCGAAGCTCGCCTTGTAGGCGAGGTAGGCGGCACGCTCCGCCTCCATGACGGGGTGGTCCTCGGCATAGACGTGGTCCCACATCGTCTCGCCGGGCATCGTCTCCATCGTGACGCAGCCCTCGCGCAGCTCGGCGGCGAACCGGTCGGCCTCCTCGTCGATGCGGGCGAAGAAGGCCTCGTCTGCCATGCCCTCGTGGGCGAGGAGGGTCTTGAGCCGCAGGATCGGGTCTCGGAACTTCCACTCCTCGACCTCGGCCGAGACGCGGTACTTCGTCGGGTCGTCGGCAGTCGTGTGCGCACCCATGCGGTAGGTGTAGGCCTCGATGAGCAGCGGACCGTTGCCGTTGCGGGCCTCGTCGAGGCAGTGCTGCGTCACGGCATACGTGGCGAGGATGTCGTTGCCGTCGACGCGGACGCCGGGGAAGCCGAAGCCGCGGGCGCGCTGGAAGAGCGGGATGCGGGTCTGCTTCTCGACGGGCTCGGAGATGGCCCACTGGTTGTTCTGGCAGAAGAAGACGACCGGCGCATCGAAGCTCGCCGCGTAGACGAAGGCCTCGTTGACGTCGCCCTGCGAGGAGGCGCCATCGCCGAAGTAGCAGATGACGGCGGTGTCGCGGTCGGGGTCGCCGGTGCCGACGTTGCCGTCCATCCGCACGCCCATCGCGTAGCCCGTGGCGTGCAGCGCCTGCGCCCCGATGACGATCGTGTAGAGGTGGAAGTTGTTCTCCTGCGGGTCCCAGCCGCCCTGGCTCACACCGCGGAAGAGCTGCAGCGAGCTCTGCGGGTCCATGCCGCGCACGAAGCCGACGCCGTGCTCGCGGTAGGTCGGGAAGACGAAGTCGTGCGGCTTGAGCGCGCGACCGGAGCCGACCTGGGCCGCCTCCTGGCCGAGCAGGCTGGGCCACAGGCCGAGCTCGCCCTGACGCTGCAGGGCGTAGCCCTCGGCGKCGAGCCGCCGGATGAGGACGAGGTCGCGGTAGAAGCTGCGCAGGTCCTCCGGCGTCAGGTCCGCGACGTACTTGTCGTAGTCGGGGTGGGACACACGCTGACCCTCGGGGGTCAGCAGCTGGATCATGTCCGGGCCACCGTCGCCGACCGCGGGGGTCGGCTCCTGCAGCTCGGCGACAACCTTGTCGCTCACTGGGGCTCCTTCGCCGGTGAGACCGGCCTACTCGTTCGGCCCGCAAGCGGGGGTCACCCGCTCRTCGGCTTCTGGGGGCGCAAGGCCGCCGTTCGTGACGACGGACACGTGCTTGGTCCTCGGACCGGAACTTACCGGAGAGGCCTGCGAATCTCACAATGCGGGATGCTTCTGCGCCCCTCGAGCAGCGTCCCGGCCCCCTGACCTGCACAGACACCGGCAGGCTTCCAGTTCACCGCGGACGGGGCGGCGTCCCCGAGGGCGTATGCCGTCCGCTGGCCCTCCCACTGCTCGGCCCGGTCAGCGGCGGGTGCCCCACGTCCAGGCCGGCGTGGTGAGCAGGCCCTGGCCCTGCACGCGCGTCTCGCCGAGGTCCTTGACGAGGGTGACGCCCCGGGCGGGTGAGCCGAGCCCCACCGGGACGTCCGCGTCGTCGGCTTCGACGACGCCGAGCTCACCGATCAAGGCGTCGGAGTGGGAGACGACCATGACCTGGCTGCGCTCAGCCGCCGCTCGGACGAGCCGGGCGAGCGGCGCCAGCAGTTCCGGGTGCAGCGACGTCTCGGGCTCGTTGAGGACCATGAGCGGCGGCGGGTCGGGGGTCAGCAGGGCCGCGACGAGGAGCAGGTAGCGCAGCGTCCCGTCGGACAGCTCGGCACCGGTGAGCGGGCGCAGCATGCCCGGCTGGTGGAGTGCCACGTCGAACCATCCGTTGTCGACGGTCACCTCGAGGATCGCCCCGTCGAACGCGTCGGCGATGGCGCGTTCGAGCTCGGACCGGCCGTTCTCGCGGATCGTCTGCAGAGCCGCCGCGAGGTCGCGGCCGTCGTCGGCGAGCACCGGCGTGCGGGTGCCGACCTGGGGCGTCCGGGCCGGCGACTCGGCGTCGGCACGGAAGCCGTCGTAGAAACGCCATCCCCGGATCATCCGACGCACCCGGAGCAGCTCTGGCGCACGCTCGGGGTCGGCGAGCTCGGTGAGCATGCTCTCCCACGGGCGGATCGACCGCGTCAGCTCGGTCCACCCCGGACGGGCCGTGCGCCGGGGGGCTCGCGCTCCGGACCCCTCGGAAGCCTGGTAGGCGGCGGGCCGCGAACCCGCCCGGGAGCCGGGCTCCTCGACGGGGTCGGACTCCCACTCGGCCGCCTCGTCGTCCCCACCGCCTCCCCACTCGGAGGCCCAGTCGTCGTCGCCACCGACCTCGGCGCGGGTCTCGACGACGCCCCACCGCCGCCTGACGAGGACGGAGCCGGGACGCATCACCGGGCCGGACCACACGACCTCGCGCTTGATCTCGGGGTCACGCAGGAACGCCGACGGCGAGCCGGTGCCGTCGCTGCCCGACGCCTGCTGCGGCAGGCCGAGATCGACGAGGTAGCCGAAGTCGTCCGAGGCGAAGCCGAGCTGCAGGCTGATCGGTCCCTTGCGGCGGGTGCCCTGGACGCCGTGGCCGCGATCGCGGGCGCCGCCGAGCGTTGCCGGACCGGCCCACAGCGCCGACTGCAGGCCGCCCTCGCGGGCCAGCGCGCCGATGACGTCACCCCGACCGCAGCCGGCCAGCAGCCGCAGCGACCGGTAGAGGCTGGACTTGCCGCTGCCGTTGGCACCGGTGACGACGTCGAGCCCGTGCAGCGGCACGACGACGTCGCGCAGGGAGCGGTAGCCGGACACGGCGACGGCGGTGAGCATGTCCCGACCGTAGGCCGCAGGTCCGACAGCGAGCGGCCGCCGTCAGGCGGACGCCGTCTCGCCCGAGGCGTCGTCCGCGCTGCCGGTGCCCCCGGCCCCCCTCGACCAGGCCGGCAGCTCCTGCAACGCCCAGCGGTTGCCGTCAGGGTCGCCGAAGTGGACGAAGCGGCCCCACGGCTGCTCCTCGACCTCCGATGCCTCGACGCCCCGGCCGACGAGCTCGGCGCGCGCCGCGTCGGCATCCGCGATGACCAGCTGCAGGTTGTCGAGGCCGCCGGGCGGGATCTTCGTCAGCCCCCTGCCGATGGCGATCGAGCAGGCCGACCCCGGCGGGGTCAGCTGCACGAACCGGATCTCGTCGTTCACCGTGCGGTCGTGGTCGGCGTTGAAGCCGACCTTCTCGACGTAGAACTCCTTGGCCCGGTCGACATCGGTCACGGGCACCGCCACCAGCTCGAGCTTCATGTCCATGCTTCGACGGTAGCCCCGGGCGCCCACACCCGGGCACGATGAGCACCCTCCCTCCCGGGTCAGTCGGGGTCGTCGCTGAACCCCACCGAGGGCGTATGCGTGCTGCTGGGTGACGCGTCGTCGCGCAGTACCGCGACGTGCCGCACCAGGAGGGAGGCACGACGCTCCAGTGCTGCGCTCGGACCCGGGAGCACGACCGGGACGACCACGAGAGCGAGCGTCACCGCGAGCACCCCGACTGACGCGACCTCGAGCCAGGCCGCCGTCGTGGTGACCTCGGTGAGGCCCGGCTGCGGACCCATCGACCGGGCATCGAACGACACCCGCTCGATGACGGACGACGTGACGGTCGCGAGTGCCATGCCGAGCCCGACCGCGGCGAGCAGCTCGCCGCGCCGGCCCTGCACCACGACCCACGCCACGAGCCCGGCTGCCGCGAGGACGAGCACGACGACGAGCAGCACGAGCCGAGGCACCGGGTTCGGTCCGGCGAAGGCGTCGAGCAGGAGGCCGTCGGAGGAGTAGACGACCTGCCGCCCCCACGACCAGATGCGTTGCTCGTAACCCTTGGTGAAGTCGCCGACCTCGGGCACCCGGACGGCGAACACGCGTGTCGGCCACACGGTCGTGGACGCTGCCAGCAGCACACCGACGCCGCCGAGCGCGGCGCCGACCAGACGCATACTCCGTCCGTCCCCGCGAGATCCGTCCGCGCGGGCAGGCGGCTCGACCTGCGCTGCCCCGTCCGTCGTCACGGCCGTCGGAACCCGTCGGGCTTCGCCGTGTCGTCGAACGACACCGGAGACGAGGCCAGGTGCTCACCGGCCGGGCGCAGACCGGCCGGTTCGCCTGCGCCCACTGCGGACCGAGCGCCGGGAGCGCGCGGCTCACCGGGCTCCACGACCCGCCCTCCGACGCTGACCGTGGCGACCACGAGCAAGAGGGCGACGAGCAGCACGACCGTCGCCACCGTCTCGAGCGTCCCGGCAGCCGTCATCTGCGACCGGACCGTGAGGCCGGATGCGCCCTGGTCGACCTCGCCGAGCGAGCGGCCGAGACGGTCRGCCACCGTCGTCAGCACGCGCCCCGTGAGCAGGGCGATCGTGACGAGGGCGGCGCTGCGACCCCACGCGAGCCGTCGCGACGCGAAGGCGACGACGCCGACGAGAGCCGCGACGAGCAGCACCACGAGGACGCCGAGGGCGACCGGGTTCCAGTCGTCGTGCAGCTCGACCCCCTCCAGACCGGTGACCCGCACGCGACCCCAGCTCCACTCCCACTGGCGGGACAGGAGGGAGCCGTGCTCGCGGTCCGACACCGACATCTCCCACGTCGGCGAGAGCAGCGAGGGCAGGACGAGCAGGATGCCCAGGACCGCGACGCCGACACCGAGCCATCGGCCGGCCAGCCAGTCACGCACCGTGCCCATGCCGACCTCCGACCACGCGAAGCCTCCGCGCCCCGGTGCGCGGCTCACCTCATTGTCGCCCCGTCAGCGGGCGCCGAACGCTGCGGCGACCTCGACGAGCCGCGAGTTGGCCTCGACCTCGCCGATCGTGACGCGCACGCCGTCGTCGCCGTACTGGCGCACCGTCAGTCCGGCCTCGGCGCAGGCCTGCGAGAAGGCGGTCGAGTCGGCTCCCAGGGGGAACCAGACGAAGTTCGCGTCGGACTGGGGCAGCTTCCAGCCCTGGTCCGCGAGCTCCTGGACGACCCGGTCGCGCTCCGCGACCAGTGACTCGACGCGCTCGTTGAGCTCGTCGAACGCGTCGAGCGAGGCGATGGCGGCGACCTGCGCCACCGAGTTGACGCCGAACGGGGTGGCCGTCTTGCGGAGGGCGGCGGCGACGGGAGGGTGCGCCACGGCATACCCCACCCGGAGGCCGGCGAGGCCGTACGCCTTGGAGAAGGTGCGCAGGACGACGACGTTGGGGCGGTGGCGCCACACGTCGAGCCCGCGCACGGCCTCGGGGTCGCGGACGAACTCGACGTACGCCTCGTCGACGACGACGATGACGTCGCTCGGCACCTTGTCGAGGAAGGCCTCGAGCTCGGCCTGGTGGACGCACGGTCCCGTCGGGTTGTTGGGCGTGCAGACGAGGATGACGCGGGTGCGGTCGGTGATGGCCGCGAACATCGCGTCGAGGCGGTGCCGGGCCTGCTCGTCGAGGCCGACCATGATCGGCTTGGCGCCGGCCAGCTGCGTGACGATCGGGTAGGCCTCGAAGGAGCGCCAGGCGAAGACGACCTCGTCGCCGGCGTCGCACGCGGCGTTGACGATCTGGGCCAGGACCGCGACCGAGCCCGTCCCCGTCGCGATGCAGTCGGCCGGCACGTCGAGCGCCTTGGCCAGCCGGGCGGTGAGTGCCGTGACCGCCATGTCGGGATAGCGGTTCACCGTCGCCGCCGCGTCGTCGATCGCCGCGAGCACCGACGGCAGCGGACCGTAGGGGTTCTCGTTGGACGAGAGCTTGTATGCCGTGACCCCGCCGGGCGCCGCCGCGGGCTTGCCGGGCTTGTAGTCGGGCATCTGCGCGAGCACCTCGCGCAGACGGACGGTGTTCTCGGCCGTGTCGCTCATACTCGAACTGTAGAGGCAGTGTCCACGGGAGCGACCGGCCCATGGACGCTCCCCTGACGACGGACCGGGTGTGTGGCTAGGCTCACACCGTCGCGTCACCGCCGCCACGACTCCTTCTTCATGCCCAGCCTCACGAAAGTCAGATCATGCGCATCGGCATCCTCACCGGGGGCGGGGACTGTCCCGGCCTCAACGCCGTCATCCGGGGCGCCACCCGCGCCGCCGAGGTCACGTACGACAGCACCGTCATCGGCTTCCGCAACGCGTGGCGCGGGGTCATGGACAACGACTACGAGATCCTCGACGTCGACCGGTGCCGCGGCATCCTGCCCCTCGGCGGCACGATCCTCGGCACGAGCCGCGACCAGCCCTTCGCCCACGAGGACGGTCTCAAGCGCGTCCGCAAGGCCTACGACCGGCACGGCCTCGACGCCATCATCGGCGTCGGCGGCGAGGGCTCGATGGGGGTCGTCAACCGATTGCACGAGAACGGATTTCCCGTCATCGGGGTGCCCAAGACGATCGACAACGACATCTCCCTGACCGAGATGACCTTCGGCTTCCAGACGGCCGTCCAGATCTGCACGGACGCGATCGACCGGCTCCACACGACGGCCGAGTCGCACCACCGCGTCCTTGTCGTCGAGGTCATGGGCCGGCACGTCGGGCACATCGCGATCTGGTCGGGACTCGCCGGCGGCGCCGCCATCACGCTCGTGCCGGAGGAGCCCTTCGACATCGACGAGGTCTGCGAGCGGATCGTCCACCGCCACAAGAAGGGTCGCTTCGCCACCATCGTCGTCGTCGCCGAGGGGGCGGTGCCCAAGGCGGGCACCATGGAGATCCCGGCGCCCGAGATCGACAAGTACGGCC
Source organism: Terrabacter sp. P5_B1 (assembly GCF_056400505.1). NCBI lineage: Bacteria > Bacillati > Actinomycetota > Actinomycetes > Micrococcales > Intrasporangiaceae > Terrabacter > Terrabacter sp. P5_B1. The sequence continues at coordinate 1,377 of NZ_JBFULD010000074.1, read as the reverse complement.
ACCAGATCCTCGGCGGCATCGGCTCGATCCTCGCCCGGGAGATCCAGGGCCGCACCGGCATCGAGAGCCGGATGACCGCGCTCGGCCACATCCAGCGCGGCGGCTCGCCCGTGGCCTTCGACCGCGTGCTCGGCACCCGTTTCGGGGTCGCCGCGGTCGAGGCCGCCCTCGACGGGGGCTGGGGCCAGATGGTCGCCCTCCAGAAGGGCCGCATCGAGCGCGTGCCGGTCGCGGACGCCGTCGGCGCCCTCAAGACCGTCGAGCCCGACCTGCTCCGCCTCAACGCGATGTTCCAGCCGCGCATCCCCGGCGACGAGCACCCCGGACTTCCCGACGAGGCGTCCACCCCCATGGAACACTGAGCGCATGCTCATCAACTTCGCGCTGCAGACGGTCATCAACGCCGTTGCCCTGTGGGTCGCTGCGTGGGCCATCCCCGGCATCACGTTCGGCGGCGGCTCGACCGGTCAGGTCGTCAAGACCGTGATCATCGTGGCGCTGATCTTCGGGATCGTGAACGTCTTCATCAAGCCGATCCTCAAGCTCATCTCGCTGCCGTTCATCATCCTGACGCTGGGGCTCTTCGTCTTCATCGTCAACGCGTTCATGCTGGCGCTCACCTCGTGGCTGGCCGGCAAGTTCAACCTCGCCTTCCACGTCGAGCACTTCTTCTGGGACGCCGTCTTCGGCGCTTTGATCATCACCTTCGTCTCGATGATCCTCAGCTTCATCAGGACCGACTGAGTCCACTCGACCCAGCACGTAAGCCGTGAGCCCGCCCTCCGTCCAGAGGGCGGGCTCACGACATTCGGGCTCTCGGGGTGTCGATTGGGAGGCTGTCGGCGCGGGGTCCTACCGTCGTGGCATGCGGTTGCTCCACACCTCCGACTGGCACCTCGGGCGCACGCTCCACGGCGTGAACCTCCACGAGGCGCAGTCGGCCGTGCTCGAGCGCATCTGCGAGCTCGTCGAGGACCCGCCCGACGGCATCCCCGTCGACGCGGTCCTCGTGGCCGGCGACGTCTACGACCGCGGGGTGCCGCCCGTCGAGTCGGTCCAGCTCTTCGAGTGGACGCTCTCACGGCTGTCGGCGGTCACGACCGTCGTCATCACCTCGGGCAACCACGATTCGGCCATCCGGCTCGGCTACGGCGCCGGCCTGTTCCGCGACAGCATCCGGATGGTCACCGACCTCGGTCAGCTCGACCTCCCGGTGCTGCTCGAGGGCAGCGACGGCGTGCGGGCCGCCGTCTACGGCATCCCCTACCTCGACCCCGACCATGCGCGAGTTGCGCTGGCCGGCGGCGGGGAGCCGCTGCCGCGCTCGCACCAGGCCGTCGTCGGGGCGGCGTGCGACCGCATCCGCGCCGACCTCGC
>NZ_JBFULD010000073.1:0-13899 GCF_056400505.1 Terrabacter sp. P5_B1 | reverse complement strand
CCTCACGTGCTTCACGCCCGTCCAGGCCCGGCTGCTCGTCGAGGCGCTCGACGGCCAGCACGTGGTCCACACCGGGAGCGTCTGGTCCTACGGGCCCAGCACGCTGGTGCCCACGACCGAGGACGCGCCCAAGCACCCCTACGGCGAGTACGGAGTGAACAAGCTCGCGATCGAGCAGTACCTGATGGCCCAGGACCGAGTGCGCGCCAGTGTCGTCCACCCCGGCCACATCAGCGGTCCCGGATGGATGCCGATCGGTCCGGCCGGCAACGTCGATCCAGCCGTCATCGAGTCCCTGCGAGCGGATGGGTCGTGCGTCCTGCCGGGCCGTGGCACGGAGACCATCCACCACGTCCACGCCGAGGACGTGGCAGGGCTGCACCAGGCGTGCCTCGAGCAGCCCGACGCCGCGACGGGGCAGAGCTTCAACAGCGTCTGCACGCAGGCGCTGACGCTCCGCGGCTACGCCGAGCTCGTCGCCCGGCACTTCGGTCACGAGCCCAGGCTGGAGCTCGTGCCGTGGGCCGAGTTCGTGACCGGACTGGACCCGGAGCAGGCCACCCTGACGCTGGACCACATCGGTCGAGCCCCGATGTTCTCCATGGACAAGGCCCGCGCCCTCCTCGGCTTCGTCCCGAAGCACAGCGTCACCGACACCGTCCTCGAGGCCATCGACGCCTGGGTGGCTGCCCGGCCGACCTGACGCGCGCTCAGGGGTGACGGTGACGACCGATCGAGAGCCCCAGGCCCGTCAGCAGGACGAGGGCGGCCAGCAGGGCGAAGGCGGCGCTGAGGTCGATGTCCTGCTCACTCACCGTGACGTGCTTGGGGAGGTCGGCCAGCACCTTCGTCAGGCCGTCGGCGTCGGTGGCGGCGAAGTACGTGCCGCCCGTCTTCCTCGCGACGTTCCTCAGGGCAGGCTCGTCCACGACGAGGAAGCTGCGGCCGCCCAGCGCCCCGGCACCGGCACCGGTGATGTCGCGTGTCTGCGGCATGGAAAAGGTGCCGTACTGGTCGCGCGTGCAGGCCATCTGCGTCGGGTTCGTCGTGCCGAACCCGATCGGATAGACCCGGACCCCGCGCGCCGCTGCCTGCTCGGCCGCCTGGGACGGCGTCACTCCACGCGTGTTCGCCCCGTCCGTGAGCAGCACGATGATCTCCGGCGCCACGTCCACCTGCCCGCCTGCAGCGCCACCGGCGCGCCCACCCGCCGTCGGACTCGGTGTGGGAGTCGGGCCACCGAGGCCCGGCCCATCGGTCGTCGGCTCGTCGACGGAGTCCGACGGCGCCACGTTCGGGTCCAGCTCGGCGATCGCGTCGAGCGACCGCAGGATCGCCGATCCGATCGTCGTCCCGCGGCCCGTCGTCACGGCATCGAGGGCTGCCAGGAGCTCGTCCCGGTGGGTCGTCGGGGCCACCGCGAGCTGGGCGAACCCGGAGAACACGACGAGGCCGATCTTCGTCTCCCCTTCCTGTCTCTGCACGAACGCCCGCACGGCCGCCTGCGCGGCGCTCAACCGGTTCGGCAGGACGTCGGTCGCGCACATCGAGCCCGACACGTCCAGGGCGAGGATGACCGTCGAGCTCGAGGCCGGCACCTCGGCCCGCACCGTCGGCCGCGCGCTCGCCGCCCCCAAGAGCCCCAGTGCGGCCAGCAGCAGGACGATCGGCACGTGCCGCCGCCACGACCGCGCCCCGACACCCGCGGTCCTCAGCAGGGCGACGTTCGAGAAGCGGACCGCCTGCCGACGTCGACGCCGCAGCTGACAGACGTAGATGCCGAGCAACACCGGCACGAACCCGAGCACCAGCAGCATCGACGGCAGCCCGAACGTCACGTCAGATCACCCGCCCCTGTCGCAGGACCGACACCGTGGCCCCGCCGAGCAACAGGGCCGCACCGAGCGCCGCCAGCCACGAGGTCACCTCGTGCGGCACCGTGCGCGTCGTCCACGTCAGCTCGATCGCGTCATAGACGGCCGCCAGCGACGCCGCGTCCGAGGCTCGCCGGTACGTCCCGCCCGTTGTCGCCGCGATGGCCTGCAGCGACGACTCGTCGAGGGCCGTCGCGATGCTGAAGCCGTCCACCTCGATCGTCGTCCCCTTCGGGGTCCCGAGCCCGATCGGCTCGACCCGGACTCCCGCCGCCGACGCGAGCTCGGCCGCGCCCGAGGGCCCCGTGTCCGACGTGTCCTCGCCGTCGGTGAGCAGCACGATCGCGGTCCCGCCGTGGTAGCCGATCGGCGTCTCCCCATCCGTCCCCTTCTCCGCGTCACCGGGCGGCTTGACCGGCCTGCCGACGATCGCGCCCAGCCCGCTGAGGATGCCGTCACGGAGCGACGTGTCCCCCGACGGCTTCAGCCGCGCCACTGCCGCCAGCACCGCGGCCCGGTCCTCGGTCGGCCGCTGCGTCACCAGCGCGGACCCGCCGAACGCGACCACCGCGATGCGCACGGATGACGGCTGCTTCGCGGTGAACGATCGCGCCGCCGCCTTTGCGGCCTCCAGCCGTGACGGCGACACGTCTGTCGCGGCCATGCTGTTCGACACGTCGAACGCGAGCACGACCGTGCCCTCGCGGTGCGGTTCGGTGATCGACGCCACGGGCCGCGTCAGCGACAGCACCATGACGGCCATGGCCGCGATGAGCAGCGCGGGCCCCACGTGCCGCCACCCTCCGCGAGGCGGCGGCAGCACGAGACCCTGCGCCGCCAGCTCCTGTCGCCGCGCCTCCGCGGTCCGCAGGGCCCGCCGGTAGGCGAGGACGAGGAGCGGCACGACGAGCAGCCCCGCGATCGCCCACGGCCACGTCAGCGACACCCCGCTCATCGCCGCCACCTCATCGCCGCCACCTCATCGCCGTCTCCGGCGCCGCAGCTCCGAGATGCGCATGAGCGACCGCACGAGGTCGTCGTCCGTCCGCAGCGGGCAGAGGTCGACACCGACCTTGCGTGCCCGCGCCTCGAGGTCTGCCTGCCGCGCCTCCGCCGCCGCGGCCAGGCGTGCTCGGAACCCGACGTCGCTCGTGTCGACGAAGATCTGCTCGCCCGTCTCCGCGTCCTCGACGTAGACCCCGCCCGCGTCGGGCAGCTCGCTCTCGCGCGGATCGATGACCTGGATCGCCACGACCTCGTGCCGCCGCGCCAGTCGCGACAACGGCGCCTCCCACCCGTCCGTCGTGATGAAGTCCGACACGACGAGCACGAGCGACCGCCTCCGCGCGATGCCGTATGCCGCCGCGAGCAGCGCCCCGAGGTCCGTGACGGCACCCGCGGGGCGGGAAGTGGCCTTTCGACGGTGGGGCCTCGCCGGCTCGAGAGCAGCGGCCCGGGCCTCGCGCCGGTCGAGCAGGGTCTTCGCGATCCGCAGAACCTGGGTGCGGCCCGACGCCGGCGGGATCACCGTGTCGACGCCGGTGTCCATGATGATCGCGCCGACCCGGCTCCCGCCGCGGCTCAGCACGTGCGCCAGCGTCGTCGCCACCTCGGCGAGCACGAGGTCCTTCTGCCGGTCGACCGGTCCGAACCCCATCGACGCCGAGTGGTCGAGCAGCAGCCAGGCCGTCAGCTCGCGGTCCTCGACGAACTCGCGCACGTAGGGCTCGTCGAGCCGCGCCGTGACGTTCCACTCGATGTGGCGCAGGTCGTCGCCCGGCACGTACTCGCGCAGGTCCGTGAAGTCGAGCCCCGCCCCGCGGAAGAGGGTGCGGTAGTCGCCCTGGAGTCGCCCGTCGAGTCGCCGCACGACCCTCCACTCGAGGCGTCGCAGCAGGCGCTCGGCGCTCAGCGGGGGGGTCGCGCCCATGTCGAGTCACCAACGGCACCAGGCAGCCCCACCCCGTCGAAGCCACTCGCCCGCTCCCGCAACGGCGCCGTCGGCACCCGCACCGCCTCGAGGAGCGGCCCGAGCAGGTCGTCGGGCGACAGGTCCTCGGCCAGCGCCTCGTAGGACAGCACGATCCGGTGCCGCAGCACGTCCCGAGCGAGGTCGCGCACGTCACCGGGCAACGCGTAGTCCCGTCCTCGCAGGAACGCCAGCGCCCGAGCTGCGAGGATGAGGTTGATCGACGCCCGGGGGCTCGCGCCATAGGTCAGCAGCCGGGCAAGGTCGTGCAGTCCGACGCCCGCCGGGTCACGGGTGGCGGTGGCCAGCCGGACGGCATACTCGATCACCGCGGGGTCGACGTAGACGGCGTCCGCCTCGAGCTSGAAGCCCCGCAGCATCTCCGGGTCGAGCACCTTGACCGTCGCGACGGCGGCGGCGATCTGTCGCTCGACGACGACGAACTCCTCAGCGGCAGTGGGATATCCGATGAGCACCTTGAGCATGAAGCGGTCGACCTGCGCCTCGGGCAGCGCATACGTCCCCTCCGACTCGATGGGATTCTGGGTCGCCATGACGAGGAACGGGTCCGGCGCCGGGAAGGTCTCGCGCCCGATCGTCACCTGCCGCTCCTGCATGACCTCGAGCAGCGCGCTCTGCACCTTCGCCGGCGCCCGGTTGATCTCGTCGGCGAGCACGAGGTTGGCGAAGACTGGCCCGAGTGAGACCTGGAACTCGCCCTCCTTCTGGTTGTAGATCCGCGTCCCGACGACGTCGGCCGGCACGAGGTCGGGCGTGAACTGGATCCGCTGGAAGTCGCCGCCGATGGCCTGGGCGAGCGTCTTGACCGCCATCGTCTTCGCCAGTCCCGGCACCCCCTCGACGAGCAGGTGCCCCCGGGCGAGCAACGCCACGAGCATCCGCTCGACGAGCACGTCCTGCCCGACGATCGTCCGCTTCACCTCGTAGAGCGCCTGCTCGAGCGCGTGCCGACCAGTGGGTGCGTCGCCGTCCATGCCGTCCTCCTGGTCGTCCGAGTGGTTCGTGAATGCCGTGTGGTTCGCGTATGCCGTGTGGTGGTCCTGTTGGTTGCTCTTGTGGTTGCCCTTGTGGTTGTCCCTGTTGCCCGTGAACTGATGCGCCGTCTCAGCGGGGTGGGCTGCCCGCCGCCCCCGCCGCCGTCGCGATCGGTACCGCGAAGCCGATGCCGACGAAGAGGCTCTGATCGGTCGGGTTGGCCAGCCCCGTGACGATGCCGACGACCTGTCCGGTCTTGTTGAGCAGAGGGCCGCCGGAGTTGCCGGGGTTGACCGCTGCGTCGATCTGGATGAGGTGCTCGAGCTTGCGGTTGCCCGTGACACTCACCGTCCGGTCGAGCGCCGAGACGACCCCGGCCGAGAGTGAGTCCACGAGCCCGAGCGGGTGGCCGACGGCGAAGACCGGCGCTCCGACCTCCAACCCCGCGCCGAGCACGGCCGGCACGACCGTCTCCGGCAGCGTGGCCGGGGTCAGCGTGGCGATGTCGCTGTCCGGCTTGCGGCTCGCGATCCTCGCCGGGGTGGTCGTGCCATCAGCGAAGGAGACCGTGATCGCCGTCGCCCCGTCGACGACGTGCAAGGCGGTGAGGACGGTGCCGTCGGCGTTGACGACCACCCCGGCGCCCGTGCCCTCGGCCGGGCGGCTGTCGACCGTCTCGCGGGTCTGGATGAGCACGATCGAGGGCGCGATCGCCGCGTGCGCGACCGATCCGTCGGCCGGTGCGGCTGCGTCCGCCTCAGCCTGCTTCGCGATGCCGCGCTGGACGCTCGTGTCGACGTCGTGCTGGGTGAGGACCGGCGGTCCCGGGGGCCGCGTGACGGCATACGTCGTCACCAACGCGACGACGACAAGGAGCGCGACGAGGCCCCACCAGACTCTGCGGGGCACCCGGGCCAGCCGGGCGCGGACGCGGTCCCGCCGGGTTGGCGGCGGCGGGTCCTCCGGCTCAGGCGCGGGAGCGAGCAGGGGTAGCCAGCCACCGGCGGCAGCGTCGGTGGCCGTTTCGACTGCGTCGTCGACGGCGGTGTCGCGTGCGGAGGGGACGGTGACCCGTGCCACCTTATCGACGATACGTTTCATCGACGCGGGCCGAAGCGGCTTGTCGAGACTTCACAGGATCACGCGAAGCAAGGACGCCAGCCCCGGCGCAGGGTAGATAAGGGGTATGTCGTCCGTTGGGACCCTCGTGCGTCAGCGCCTTGCCGACCAGCGGGATGCCCTCCGGCTCGCCGAGGCAACTGCTCGCGGAGGTGGTTCGGCGGGGGTGCACGACCTCCGGGTGGCCATGCGGCGCATCCGGTCGGTGCTGGCGACCTTCCGTCCGGTGTTCGACACGTCTGTCACCGAGCCGCTCCGCGCCGAGCTCAAGTCTGCGTCCAGGCGGCTCGGGGGGGCCAGGGACGCAGAGGTCGCGGCCGAGGTCACCGATCACCTGCTCGACGACCTCGCGATCGCCGGGCCGGACGAGGATGCCGCCGTGGCCGGCCTGCGGGCCCGGCTGCGGCTCGACGCCACCGCCGCCGCCGACGTCGTCGACGAGACGCTCGACTCCCCCTCGTATGCCGCCCTGACCATCCTGCTCGACGAGGTCGTCACGCACCCGCCCCTCACCGAGGCGGCGCTGCGTGACGGACGCAAGGTGGCCCGCAAGCGGGTGCGCCACGAGGCCCGCCGCTTCGCCCGGCTCGCGGCCGCAGCCCGGGACGGGTCCGACAACGACGTCGTCGACCATTCCGCCCGGCTCCACGAGGTGCGCAAGACGGCCAAGCGGCTGCGCTACGCGGCCGAGACCGCGAGCCCCGTCGCGGGCGAGCGGATGGGGATGATGGCCGATCGGGCAAAGACGGTGCAGATGGCGCTCGGCGAGCACCACGACGCCGTCACGACCCGCGCGACCTTGCGTCATCTCGCTCTCGACGAGGCGGTCGGGGAGGCGGCTGCGTTCCTCCTCGGCCATCTCGACGCGGACGAGCAGCGCGCGATGACGACCCTCGAGGCGCACGCCTGGCACGCGATCGACGACCTCCAGGACGAGATCGACGCCGTCGCCTGACGGCCCTCGGCCGCCCGGCCCCGATGCGCTTCCCGTCGAGTGCCCACTTCCCGTCGCCCCCGCGCGCAGGAAAATGAGCACTCGACGGAACTTCCAGTCGAGTGCGCAGTTCCCGTCGCCCCCGCGCGCAGGAAAGTGAGCACTCGACGGAAACATCCAGTCGAGTGCCCACTTCTCGGCGCATTCGTCAGGTGTTCCCGGCTGAGATGAGTCGCGGGATGGGCTGGTCCGGGTGGGGGTCGTCGCCGACCTCCTTCTGGGCCAGCCACATCCGCGCCTCGAGCTCGTCACGCACCTGCGCGTAGGCCGGGTCGTCGGCGACGTTGACGAGCTCCTCCGGGTCGGCCTCGAGGTCGTAGAGCTCCCACTCCTGCGCGAACCGCCGGTCCGAGCAGCCCGGCAGCCCGAGCCCGTCGTTGTAGAAGAAGATCAGCGTGTAGCGGTGCGTGCGATAGCCGTAGTGCGCCCCGACCTGGTGGCTGCGGTCGTCGTGCATCCAGTAGCGGTAGTAGAAGCCCTCGGACTCCCGGTCCCGGTCGCTCTCCCGGTCGCTCTCTGGATCGGCTTGTGCCTCAGCCGTGCCCGTGAGGTCGCGCCAGAACGACCGGCCCTGCATCCGGGCCGGCACCTCGACCCCGGCCGCCTCGAGCAGGGTCGGTGCGATGTCGACATTCGTGACGATGCGGTCGACCGCCTGCCCCGGCGCGACCGCGCGCGGGTAGGAGAGCACGAACGGCATCCGGATGGACTCCTCGTACATGAACCGCTTGTCGAACCAGCCGTGGTCACCGAGGAAGAAGCCCTGGTCGGAGGAGTAGATGACGATGGTGTCGTCGAGGTCGCCGCGCTCCCGCAGCCAGTCGGTGATGCGCCCGACGTTGTCGTCGACGGACGCGACGCACGCGAGGTAGTCCTCCATGTAGCGCTGGTACTTCCACAGGGCCTGCTCGTCGTGGCTCAGCCCCTCGGGCACCGGCTGCTTGAGGTCCTCGGCGGTGAGGTGGTCGGCGACGCGCATCGCCGCGCGCCGCGCCGTGTCGGACCGGCCGGCCAGGTCGTCGGTGAACGTCGCGGGCACCGGGATCGGCGCACCGCCGAGAGGCCCGCCCTCGGCATACAACCCCTCGTGGGCGGCGTCGGGCTCCCACGGCCGGTGCGGCGCCTTGTGCCAGACGAGCACGCACCACGGGTCGTCGCCTGAGCCTTCGTCACCGTCCAGCGACTCGACCCAGTCGATCGCGAGGTCGGTGATGAGCTCGGTGGCGTAGCCCTGCTCGACCCGCAGCCCGTCGGGGGAGAGGAAGCGCGGGTCGTGGTACTCGCCCTGGTCGATGAGCGCGTCCCACCGGTCGAAGCCCTGGGGGTCGTGGTCGACCCCGTCGGTCGAGCCCTGGCCCATGTGCCACTTGCCGACGAACGCCGTGCGGTAGCCCGCCTCGCGCAGCGCCGTGACGAAGGTCGGCTGCGACGCGTCGATGAAGGTGTCGAGCGTCGTCACGCCGTTGACGTGGCTGTAGGTGCCGGTGAGGATCGAGGCCCGGCTCGGCGAGCACAACGAGTTGGTGGCGAAGAGGTTGTCGAGCCGCACCCCCGCGCTCGCGACCGCGTCGATGTGCGGCGTGCGGTTGACGACCGAGCCGTAGGCGCCGATGGCGTGCGCGGCATGGTCGTCGCTGAGCAGGAAGACGATGTTGGGTCTGCGGGCGCTCACGGCTGGGCCTCCTCGTCGCGGTTGGTCCGGTGGGTGTCGGCGGCGGCCTGGATGCGAGACACGTAGGCGGTCCACCACGCGTCGTCGCCCATCTCCTCGTGGTCCCGGCCGCCGCGTCCGTCAATCGACTCGCGCAGGACGTCGGCGTGCCCGGCGTGCTGCGACACCTCCGCGACGCACCGGACGAGCAGCGAGCCCAGCGTCGTGTGCCGCCGCTCCTGGGGCCACCACGCGACGCTCGCCGGCGCGTCGAGCGGCAGCTCCCGTACGACGGCGTCGCAGTGCGCCCACGCCCGGCGGTAGAGCGCGACGAGGTCCTCGCGCGACTCCTCGGCGGTCGCCCACATGTCGGCCGAGTCCCAGATCGAGCCGTCCTCGACCCACGGCAGCCGCTCGCCCGACGGCCGCCCGACGGAGTCGCCCAGATAGGCGAGCTCCACCCCGGCCACGTGCTTGACGAGGCCGAGCAGGTTGGTGCCGCTGGGCGTCAGCGGGCGGCGCACGTCGTAGTCGTCCAGCCCGTCGAGCGACCGCAGCAGGGCGTCGCGGCCCTGCTGGAGGTAGCGCAGCAGCTCCTCGGTCATCCCCGCGTCGGCGGGTGCGTTCGTCGTCGCGCTCACCCCGCCCACGCTAGACGCCAGCCCCGACCGTGGCGAAGCGGGCGCGAGGGCGTGGCGCCGGCAAGACCAGGCTGACGCCCGAGGAGACGGCCGAACGAATCGTCGTCCACGCATACGCCCTCGGTGGTGTCCCCGCCCGCGAACGCTGGCGAGCTCTCGGCTCTGACAACGTCCGGACGCGCCCGGTCCCCCCGTCCTATTCTCGGGACAGGGCGCATGTCTGGCGACCCTCGAGGAGGGCAGCGATGGCGGAGTCCGGCACCGAGCCCGGCACGAGGCCCCGGGGCTCCCGGCCCACCCGCCCCACCCGGGCGGACCGTGGTGGGCAGCCCACCCGAACGCCCCTGATGTTCGACCGCTTCGAGCTCGTCCTCCTCTTCGTGATCGTCACCATCGCCGTCCAGGGGCTGGTCGACGTGAGCGGTTCTGTGCTGGCTCGCATGTTCGCGCACGCGATCACGGGTCTGTCCCTCCTCGCGGCAGTCCGGGCCTCCGGTGCGCGCCGGCAGTGGCGCCGCGCCGTGGACGTCCTCGTGGTCCTCGTCCTTGCCGTCAGCGCTGCTTCCGTCGCCGCCCGCTGGGGCACCAACCAGTCGGCCGTGCCACCCGAGACGGCGTGGCTGATCGCCGCCGCGCTGACTCCGGTCCTCGTGGCCCGCCGCCTGCTCCAGCACGAGGTGGTCACGCTCCAGACGATCATGGGCGCCGTTGCGGCCTACCTGCAGATCGCCGTCGCGTACGCCTTCCTCTACCAGACCATCGACGCCTACAGCGCGACGGACTTCTTCGGGCAGACCACGTCGACGACGACCTACATGTACTTCAGCCTCGTCACGATCTCGACGGTCGGCTATGGCGACTTCGTGGCGGTGACGAACCTCGGCAGGTTGGCGTCAGCGAGCGAAGCGGTGCTGGGGCAGGTCTTCCTCGTCACCTTCGTGGCGCTCATCGTGTCGCGCTTCGGGGTGCACCTGCCCATGCCGCGGAAGGCGAACCAGGACCTCGGGGCCACCGACCAAGCGACCGCTGACGAGGCGGACGGCGACACCTGAGCCACCTCAGGTCGTCGAGCCGAGGTCGATGCTCTGCCCGACCGAACGGTCCAGCACGACAGGTATGCCGGCAGGCAGCCGGCTGCTGAGATCGTTCATGAGCGTCGTGGTCGAGGGCAGGTCGATGGGGGCCCTGACCTGGATGACGAGGCTGAAGCCCTTGTTCGTGACGTCGAGGATCTCGGCCCCGCGCGTCGACGCCAGCCAGGCGCGTGTGCTCTCCGCCCCGATGTCGGTCAGCTTGGAGACGGCGAGCCCGACGAGCGAGTTGAGGATGACGGGGGCGAGGACGAGAACGACGAGGACGGCGAACGTCACCCGCACCTTCCGTCGTGGGCCGCCACCCTGCTGCCGGACGGACTGCGTGTAGCCGAGGGTCGTGAAGACGAGGCTCCCGGCGAAGACCAGCGCCAGGAAGTTGGAGAGGAAGAGCACGAGCGCGCCGAAGGCCAGGCTCGGGCTGCCCTCCGCGAGGCAGATGCCGACGACGCACAGCGGCGGCACGAGCGAGATCGAGATCGCGACCCCCGGCAGGATCGCCGCAACGTCACGACGGGCCAGCGCGATCGCGCCGGCGAACCCGGTGGCGAGGGCGCTGAGCAGGTCGACGAGCCGAGGGCTCGTGCGCGAGGCCACCTGCGAGTTCCCGAGCAGGTCGTAGGGGCTGGGCAGCATCAGCGAGAACAGGGCGCCGACGGCGATGACCAGCAGCCCGCCCAGCACGACGAACTTCACGCCGCCGGTCTGCTCGCGCTTCACCAGGGCGAGGGCCGTTCCCATGATCGGCGTCGACAGCGGCGCGATGATCATGGCTCCGATGACGGTCGCGGTCGAGTCGGCGATGATCCCGGCGCTCGCGATGCAGGCCGCGAGGAAGAGCATGGTCCAGTACGCCGACCGCTTCGATCGCAGGTCGCCCTCGTTGAGATCGAGGTCCGAGGTCAGCTCCTGGAACGTCCGGCGCTGGTTCTCGGGGAGCACGCGGGCCCGGATGGCGCTGAGCATGGCGCCAGTGTGGCTGAGCGGCCCGCCCCCCGTGAGCGGTTCGCGTCACGGGGCGTCCTACCATCGGCCGCATGCCTGAGCTGCTCGTGCGGGACGCCACCGCCGCCGACGCCGCCGCCTGCGCGGCCATCTACGAGCCCTACGTCACCGGCACGACGGTCACCTTCGAGACCGTGCCCCCGGACGTCGCCGAGATGGGCCGCCGGATCGCCAAGGCGCAGGCCAGGCACGCGTTCCTCGTCCTGGAGGAGGACGGAATGGTCGTCGGCTACGCGTATGCCGGCCCGTTCAAGGAGCGGGCCGCGTACCGGTGGTCGTGCGAGGTGTCCGTCTACCTCTCGCCCGACCGACACGGACGCGGTGGTGGGCGACGGCTCTACGGGGCGCTGCTCGAGCGGCTCACGGCGCGTGGCTACCGGATGGCCGCCGCCGGCATGACGCAGCCGAACGAGGCGAGCGCGCGGCTGCACGCGGCGATGGGTTTCGAGCCGGTCGGCACCTACCGCGCCATCGGTTGGAAGTTCGGTGCTGCGCGCGACGTCACGTGGGTCCAGCGACCTCTCGGCGACCCGGTCGTCGCGGGCGCCGACCCACCCGAGCCGACGTGACGCCCACGCCAAGTCAGCCGGGGCGGACTTGGCGTGCACGGGAGGGGCCATATCGCCGCGCCAACTCAGCCGGGGCGGAGTTGGTGTGCTCGGGAGCCGTCAGATCGCCGCGCCAAGTCAGCCCGGGCGGACTTGGCGCGGCGGTCGGGTGGCCTCAGGGGAGGGTGGGGTAGTCGGTGTAGCCCTCGGCACCGCCACCGTAGAAGGTGTCGGAGTTCGGCTCGTTCAGCGGAGCTCCCTCGCGCCAGCGACGGACGAGATCCGGGTTGGCGAGGAACTCGCGGCCCACCGCGACGAGGTCGCCGAGGTCGCGCTCGAGGATGTCCTCGACGTCGGCCAGCTGCGTCACCGAACCGAAGCCGGTGTTGAGGATGACCGGACCACCGAACCGCTTGCGCAGATCGCGGACGATGTCGGACTCCGGGTCGCCGAGGATGCTGAGGTAGGCGAGCCCGAGCGGCGCGATGCCCTCGACAAGAGTCTCGTAGGTCGCGGCGGTGTCGGCCTCGTCCTCCTCGAGCACGCCCTGGATGTTGTGCGCGGGCGAGATGCGGATGCCGACGCGGTCGGCTCCGATCGCCTCGGCGACGGCCTTGGTGATCTCGACCGTGAGCCGGGCCCGGTTCTCGGGGGAACCGCCGTAGGCGTCGGTGCGCTGGTTGCTCGACGGCGCGAGGAACTGGTGCGGCAGGTAGCCGTTGGCGGCGTGGACCTCGACCCCGTCGAGACCGGCTGCGACGGCCTGGCGCGCTGCGTGGACGAACTCCGCCACGAGGGCGGGGATCTCGTCGGGCTCGAGGGCGCGCGGGACGGCATACGCCTGCTGACCCTTGGCGGTCACGATCTCGCCCGGGGCGGCGATGGCGCTCGGTGCCACGCTCTCGAGGCCGCCCTTGTTGTCGGGGTGCGCGATGCGGCCCGCGTGCATGAGCTGGACCACGACGTGGCCGCCGCCCGCGTGCACGGCGTCGGCGACGAGGCGCCAGCCGGCGACCTGCTCGTCGGAGTGGATGCCGGGGGTGTCGAGGTAACCCTGGCCGACGGCGCTCGGCTGCGTGCCCTCGGTGATGATCAGGCCGGCAGTGGCGCGCTGGCCGTAGTACTCGGCGTTGAGCTGGGTCGGCGCCTGGCCCTCGCCCGCGCGGTTGCGCGTCAGCGGTGCCATGACGAAGCGCTGGGGGAGGTCCCAGCGGCCGATGCGGATGCTCTCGAAGGCCGTGGACACAGGCCTGCTCCTCACTGTCGGTGACTTGGTGGGTGACTTCATGGGTGACTCTGTCGGTGGTGGTTTGCGGCGACCACCGTCGCGGGTGGAGGCTTCAACCACCTGGGCGACAAGGCGCAGAGCCGGGAGAACATTCCCGTTTGTCCAGGGTTGCCGGAGGGTCTGCCGAAGGGGAGGACGCCGCGGCATCCTCCCCTTCGGACAGTGCTCAGTTCGCCAGGAACTCCGCAACCATCGACGCGTAGGTCACAGCGTCACAGCGTCGTCACACAGTCACGGCGCGTAGATGAACTGCATCCCCGAGCTGAGGTTGACGGTGCGCGTGTCGTAGTTGTAGGCGCCCGCCGTCGCGTTCATCTCGATGATCGTCACCTGGTTGCCGTTGACGGCCGTGACCCAGCCGACGTGGCCCACGCTCGAAGAGCCGGCGACGCCGGGCTGCATGACGATGATCGAACGCGTACGCGGCATGCTGCCGACGGTGTAGCCCGCCGACCGGGCGCCCCAGGCCCACGCCATCGCGTTGCCGGTCCAGCCGCCGGGGTAGTAGCCCTCGGACTGGTACCACTTGTTGAGCGCGCCCCACGTGCACTGACCCGGGGTGGCCCAGTTGTACGACGAGCGCATGCCCGACGAGGCGCCGGGGACGGCGGCGTTGCTGCTCGACTTCGTCGACGAGGTGCTCGTCGTCAGGGTCTTGCGGGTCAGGTCGCGCGAGGCACGTGCGGCCGCGGCCCGGCGGGCCGTGGCCTGGCGGGCTGTGGC
>NZ_JBFULD010000072.1:0-13913 GCF_056400505.1 Terrabacter sp. P5_B1 | reverse complement strand
GCCCGGCTCGGCGCCGCGGTGCACATCACCGGCCGCGACGCCTCGCGGCTCGACGACGCGCGCTCCCTGCTGGCCGAGGAGCAGCCCCTCGCCGAGGTGACGGCCCACGTCGCGGACGTCAGCGACCTCGCGGCGACGGCGGAGTTCGCCCGAGAGCTCTCCGCGCAGGTGCCGCGCCTGCACGCCGTCGTGCACAACGCCGGCGTCATGCCACCGAAGCGCACGGTCACGCCGGAGGGGCACGAGCTGGCCCTCGCCACGCACGTGCTCGGCCCGCACGTGCTGACCTACGGCCTGCGCAAGGCGCTCGCCGGCGGTCGCGTCGTCCTCGTGACGTCGGGCGGTGCCTACGGCCAGCGCCTCGACGCCGATGATCCCGAGTACACGGCGGGCGACTACTCCGGGGTCACGGCCTATGCCCGGACCAAGCGCATGCAGCTCGTCCTCACCGAGCTCTGGGCCCGCGACCTGGAGCTCGACGGCATCCGCGTCCACTCGATGCACCCCGGCTGGGCCGACACCCCGGGCATCACCGACTCGCTGCCCCGCTTCGCCGCCGTCACCGGGCCGCTGCTGCGCGACGCCGACTCGGGCGCCGACACCGCCGTGTGGCTCACCGGCACCGCCGACCCCATCGGCACCGGCGGCTTCTGGCACGACCGGCGCCGGCGCCCGACGCACTACGCGCCCGTCGGCATCGAGACGCCCCAGCAGGTCGCGCAGTTCTGGGACTTCGTCCTGGACGCGACCGAGCAGCCCGCGCGGGGCGCCTGARCCAGGCGGACGGCATACGCCCCCGGCGGGTCAGGCCGGCGCGCCGCCCGCCAGATAGGTCGTGAGGGAGGCTCGCCAGTCGCCGATGGGGGTGACGCCGGCGCGCTCGAGCGAGTCGTGCGACAGCACGCTCCACGAGGGCCTCGGGGCCGGCAGCCCCAGGGCCTGGCTCGTCGTCGGCTGCACCCGCTCGGGGTCGAGGCCCCGCTCCTCGAAGACGGCCTGGGCCAGGCCGCGCCACGTCGTGCGCCCTGACGCGGTGCCGTGGTGCACGCCGTAGGAGGCCGGTGCGGCGACGAGCCGGACGATGAGGTCGGCCAGGTCGACGGTCCACGTCGGCTGTCCGACCTGGTCGTCGACGACCGTCAGCGTTTCGCGCTCGGCGGCGAGGCGCAGCATCGTCTTGACGAAGTTGCCACCGCCCGCGCCGTAGAGCCACGCGGTGCGGATGATCCACGACTCGGGGCACAGGGCCTGCACGGCCCACTCGCCGGCGGCCTTGGTGCGGCCGTAGGCCGAGCCGGGGGCGATGGGGTGGTCGACGGGATACGGCTCGCGGGCGTCGCCGTCGAAGACGTAGTCGGTCGAGATCTGCACCATGCGGGCCCCTGCCCGTGCTGCGGCCCGGGCGAGGTTGGCGGCGCCGACGGCGTTGACGGCGAAGGCGCCGGCCTCGTCGGTCTCGGCGGCGTCGACCGCGGTCCACGCGGCGCAGTTGACGACGAGGTCGTGCCCCTCGACGCCGGCCAGGCACTCGGACGGGTCGGTGACGTCGAGGTCGCCGCGGTCCATCAGGGTGACGACGTGCCCGGCCGCGCGCAGCGCGGGGGCGAGGTCGTGGGCGAGCATGCCGCCGGCGCCGGTGACGATGACCCGCAGCGCGTCGCCTGCGACGGGGCTCACCGGCCCAGCCTGGCGTAGGTGTGCTCGGCCTCCTCCTTGGCGGTCTGCCACCACGCCTCGTTGTCGCGGTACCACGCGACGGTCGCTTCGAGGCCAGCGCGGATGTCGCTGTAGCGGGGGCGCCAGTCGGTCTCGGCGCGCAGCTTGGAGGAGTCGATGGCGTAGCGCAGGTCGTGACCGGGACGGTCGTTGACGTGTTCGAACCAGTCGGCGGGCTGGCCCGTCAGCTCGAGCAGCAGCTGCACGATCTCGAGGTTGTTGCGCTCGCCGTCGGCGCCGATGAGGTAGGTCTCGCCGAGACGTCCCTGCTCGAGGATCGCGATGACGGCGTCGTTGTGGTCATCGACATGGATCCAGTCGCGGACGTTGAGCCCGGAGCCGTAGAGCTTGGGCTTGGTGCCTTGGAGGATGTTGGTGATCTGGCGGGGGATGAACTTCTCGACGTGCTGGCGCGGGCCGTAGTTGTTCGAGCAGTTCGACACTGTCGCGTTGAGGCCGAACGAGCGGATCCACGCGCGGACGAGCAGGTCGGCGCCGGCCTTGGTCGCCGAGTAGGGGCTCGAGGGGTTGACCGGGGTGGCCTCGGTGAAGCGCTGCGGGTCGTCGAGCTCGAGGTCGCCGTAGACCTCGTCGGTGGAGATGTGGTGCAGCCGCTTGCCGTGCTTGCGGATCGCCTCGAGCAGGGTGAAGGTGCCGACGACGTTGCTCTCGACGAAGGGCCACGGGCTGTCGAGGCTGTTGTCGTTGTGCGACTCGGCCGCGAAGTGCACGACGACGTCGCAGTCGGCCACGAGCGGGTCGACGACGGCCGCGTCGGCCACCGACCCGACCACGAGACGCACGTCACCAGCCCCTTCCCCAGCCCCGTCACCGAGGACGGGATCGAGCGAGGCCCGGTTGGCGGCATACGACATCGAGTCGAGCACGGTGATCGACCAGTCGGGCCGGGTCCGGCGGGTGCGGAGGACGAAGTTCGAGCCGATGAAACCGGCCCCACCCGTGACGAGAAGACGCATGGCGCGGAGCCTACCGAACCTCTCACCGGTCGGGATTCCCGCGGGGACGCCGCGGGGACGCCGCGGGGCGGCCACGGCGGGCCAACCGGCCCCGTGGCCGTGTTCCGTATGCTGCCGCTCGTGCATATCTCGGTGATCGGCTGTGGCTATCTGGGCGCGGTTCACGCTGCGTGCATGGCGGGGCTCGGCCACGACGTGGTGGGCCTCGACGTCGACGCCGCCAAGGTCGAYCGGCTCGGCAGGGGGGTGGCGCCTTTCCACGAGCCCGGCTTCGAGGAGGTTCTCACCGAGGCGCTCGCCTCGGGGCGGCTGACCTTCACGACTGATCCCAGCGCCATCACCGAGTGCGACCTGCACTTCATCGCCGTCGGCACCCCGCAACGGGCCAAGAGCTATGCCGCAGACATGACCTACGTCTGGTCGGCCGTGGACACCGTGCTGGAGCACGCCAAGGTGCCCGACGGCGGCCCGGCCGTCATCGTCGGCAAGTCGACGGTGCCAGTGGGCACCGCGCAGGCGATCGCCGACCGGGTGGCCGGCGCAGACCTCGACGCGGTCGTGGTGTGGAACCCGGAGTTCCTCCGCGAGGGCTTCGCCGTGCAGGACACGACAGCCCCCGACCGGATCGTCTACGGCCTTCCCGAGGACCGGGAGCGCGGCGAGATCGGCCGGGCCGCCCTCGACCGGGTCTATGCGCCCATCCTGGAGCGGGGCACGCCGCGACTGGTGGTCAACTACCCCACGGCCGAGCTCGTCAAGGTCGCTGCCAACTCCTTCCTCGCCACGAAGATCTCGTTCATCAACTCGATGGCCGAGCTGTGCGACGCCACCGGCGGCGACGTCGCGCGCCTGGCCGAGGCGATCGGGCACGACGAGCGCATCGGCCACAAGTTCCTTCGCGCCGGCATCGGCTTCGGCGGCGGCTGCCTCCCGAAGGACATCCGCGCGTTCATGGCCCGCGCCGGCGAGCTCGGCGTCGACCAGTCGCTGACCTTCCTCCGCGAGGTCGACTCGATCAACCTGCGTCGGCGCGACCACGCCGTTGACGTCGCCGCCGAGATGGCCGGCGGTCGCCTCGTCGGGGTCAAGGTGGCGGTGCTCGGCCTCACCTTCAAGCCCGACAGCGACGACGTGCGCGACTCGCCCGCCCTCGACATCGCCGGACGGCTCTGGGGACGCGGTGCCACCGTCGTCGCGACCGACCCCGCCGGCGCCACGCCCGTCCGGGCGATGCGGCCCGACCTGCACGTCGTCGACACAGCCGACGAGGCGCTCATCGGCGCCGACATCGTCATGCTGCTCACCGAGTGGCCCGAGTACGTCGCCCTCGATCCCGCCCGAACCCGTTCGCTCGTGCGGACGCCGCGCATCATCGACGGTCGCAATGCCCTCGACCCGCGGGCCTGGGCCGACGCCGGCTGGGGCTACCGGGGGATGGGGCGCACCGCCTCGACCTGGTGACGCGCGGAATGGCGCTCATGGACACCTGCGGTGCGCGCTCGAGGCCCGGGCGGCACCGTCCCCTACGCTGGCGACCATGAAGGGCATCATCCTCGCCGGGGGCACCGGCAGCCGGCTTCACCCGATCACCCGCGGCATCAGCAAGCAGCTGATGCCCGTCTACGACAAGCCGATGGTCTACTACCCGCTCTCGACGCTGATGATGGCCGGCATCAGCGAGGTGCTCGTCATCACCACGCCCGCCGACGCGGAGCAGTTCGAGCGTCTCCTCGGCGACGGCTCGCAGTGGGGGATCAGCATCACGTATGCCGTGCAGGCGAGCCCCGACGGCCTGGCGCAGGCCTTCATCCTCGGCGCCGACTTCATCGGCGAGGACAGCGTGGCCCTCGTGCTGGGCGACAACATCTTCTTCGGCCCCGGCCTCGGCACGCGGCTGCAGGACAACACCGACGTGGTCGGCGGGCACGTCTTCGCCTATCGCGTCGCGGACCCGACGGCCTACGGCGTGGTCGAGTTCGACGGCGACGGGAGGGTGCTGTCCATCGAGGAGAAGCCGGAGAAGCCGAGGTCGAGCTATGCGGTGCCCGGCCTGTACTTCTATGACAACGACGTCGTCGAGATCGCCCGTGGCCTGACGCCGAGCGCCCGGGGCGAGCTGGAGATCACCGCCGTCAACGACGCGTACCTGCGCCGCGGCGACCTCACCGTGAGCGTCCTGCCCCGCGGGACGGCCTGGTTCGACACCGGCACCTTCGAGGGCCTCATCGAGGCCAGCCAGTTCGTCCACGTCGTCGAGGCGCGGCAGGGTCAGAAGATCGGGTGCGTCGAGGAGATCGCCTGGCGTCAGGGCTGGCTCACCGACGAGCAGCTCGCGGTGCACGCCGAAGACCAGGTCAAGAGCGGCTACGGCGTCTACCTGCACTCCCTCATCGCCGAAGGACGGGAACGACGCTGATGGACATCCGCCACCTGAGGATCTCCGGTGCCTGGGAGATCACGCCGCGCCAGTTCCCCGACGGGCGCGGCGTGTTCCTCGAGTCGTTCCGCGGCGATCACCTCGCCGAGGTCGTCGGGCACCGGCTCGACGTGGTGCAGACCAACGTCTCGGTGTCTGCCCGCGGCACGGTGCGGGGGATCCACTTCGCCGACGTGCCGGTCGGGCAGGCGAAGTACGTCACCGCCGTGTCGGGCTCGCTCATCGACTACGTCGTCGACCTGCGCGTCGGCTCACCGACCTTCGGGCAGTGGGACTCGGTGCTGCTCGACGCGGTGGACCGGCGCGCCGTCTACCTCTCCGAGGGTCTCGGCCACGCGTTCTGCGCCCTCGAGGACGGCACCACCGCGCACTACCTGTGTTCGGCGGCCTACAACCCCGAGGCCGAGCACGGCATCAACCCGCTCGACCCTGCGGTGGGGCTCGTGCTGCCCGACGGCATCGAGCCGCTCCTGTCGCCCAAGGACTCCGCCGCGCCGACACTCGCCGCTGCCGAGGAGTCGGGCCTGCTGCCCTCCTATGCCGCGTGCCTCGACTTCCAGGCGAGCCAGGCGAGCCAGTCGAGCCAGGAGAGCCAGGCGCCGGCGAGAGGTCGCTGACCCCGCTGGGCAGACGGCATACACCCTGGGTGCGGGCTCAGGGACGAAGCCAGCAGGTCCAGCGCTCGAGGCGCAGGTAGCCGAGCCGCTCGTAGACGGGCTGGCCGTCGTCGCTGGCGATGAGAACCGCGGGCTGTCCGGCCCACGCGGTCGTCGCTGCCCACGTGAGCGCGGCGCCGGCGCCGTGGCCGCGGGCGCTCGAGAGCACGGCGACGTTCTCGACCACGTTGACGCCGGCGGCCGAGTGCGCGGCCGCGGTGGCGACCGGGGTCCCACCGTCGTAGCCGACGAAGACCTTGG
This sequence comes from Terrabacter sp. P5_B1, assembly GCF_056400505.1. Taxonomy (NCBI): domain Bacteria; kingdom Bacillati; phylum Actinomycetota; class Actinomycetes; order Micrococcales; family Intrasporangiaceae; genus Terrabacter; species Terrabacter sp. P5_B1. The sequence continues at coordinate 7,866 of NZ_JBFULD010000072.1, read as the reverse complement.
TCGGGCCGGCCACGACCTCGGGGCGGTAGAAGTCGCCGGGTGGCAGGTCGGCCATGTCGGGCATCGGGTAGCCCTCGACGAGCACCCTCTCGGCGTCCCGGAGCTGCTCGCCCGTCGTCGCCTCCCGGACGTCGAGCGGTGTGGCGGGGGTCGTCGTGGCGGTGGCCGTCGGGCGGAACATCAGCGGCGGGTGCCCGACGAGCCCGAGGCCGTGCCGGGTCAGGTCCGGCGTCGGGAAGGGGCTGATGACGAGTGCCGCGACACCGTCGGGGTATGCCGTCGCGATGGCTCCCACGGTCTGCGCCCAGTCCCGCGGTGGGCGCGTGACGATCGCCCAGTTGTGCAGGGCCGACGGGCCGCCGCCGCGGCCGGCGCACCAGTCCGGGCCCTCGGCGAAGGTGCCGCGCGCTGCGGTCGTCAGGGCCCGGGCCCAGGAGACGTGCGCGAGGACGGCCTGTCGGACGAGCGAGTCGGTCGGGGCGAGGTCGTCCTCCCAGCCGGTCGCGAGGTGCTCACCCTCCTCGGGCAGCATCGAGGTCATGCCACCACTGTCGACCGTGCTGGCGCTCGGGGGACGGGCTTTCGCCTGATCCGGGGACTCGGCGGATCAGGTGAGGTCGGTGCGGCCCCGGGCGATCAGGGTCTCGACGACCTGCTTGACCTCCTGGACCCGGTCGGGGCGGGTGATGAGCAGGGCGTCCTGCGTGTCGATGACGACGAGGTCCTCCACCCCGATGAGGGCGACGAGTCGGCCGCCGGCCGCGACCGTGGCCCGCGAGTCGATGCTGATGATGTCGTCGGTGGGGCCGAGGGCGGTGATGCCGGGCAGTGAGCCCGACACGGGGGCGAGCCGGGTGAGGGAGGCGAAGTCGCCCACGTCGTCCCAGCCCAGGGCGGCGGGCACGACGGCGACGCGGCCTGCTGCCGCGGCGGGCTCGGCGACGGCGTGGTCGATGGCGATCTTCTGCAGCGACGGCCACAGGTCCGGCATCCGGCGGGGGTCGGCAGCGATGGTGCGCAGGCTCTCGACCATGTCGGCGTGCTTCTCGGAGAGCAGCTCGAGCAGGGTCGTCGCGCCGACGACGAACATGCCTGCGTTCCAACGGTATTCACCGCTGTCGAGGTAGCGGGTCGCCGTCTCCAGGTCGGGCTTCTCGACGAACTCGTCGACGCGGTGGGCGCTCGGCGCACCGACGACGTCGAGCGGCTCGCCGAGCCGGATGTAGCCGTAGCCGGTCGCCGGCCCGGTCGGGTCGATGCCGATCGTCACGAGCTCGCCGCGCCGCGCGAGGACGACCGCTTCGCCGACGGCGCGCCGGAAGTTGTCGGGCTCGGTGATGACGTGGTCGGCGGCGAAGGAGCCCAGGACGGCCTCCGGGTCGCGGCGCTCGAGGACGGCCGCGGCGAGGCCGATGGCCGGCATCGAGTCGCGGGGCGAGGGCTCACCGATGACGGCGTCGTAGCCGAGCATCGGGAGCTGACGGCGGACGGCCTCCTCGTGGGCGACGCCGGTCACGACGAGGATCCGCTCGCCGACGAGCGGCTCGAGCCGGTCCCACGTCGCGCGCAGCAGCGACTGGCCGGAGCCGGTCAGGTCGTGGAGGAACTTGGGGGAGTGACGCCGGGAGATCGGCCACAGCCGGGTGCCGGAGCCGCCTGCGGGGATCACGGCCCAGAAACCGGGGATGCCTGTCATGGGCCACACCGTATCCAGTTCGGGACGGCGCGACGGCGTCGACGACCCGTCAGCCGATGTCTCGTCGTCGCAGGGCGGCGAGGCCGGCGGCGCCGACGACGGCGGCGACGAGGGTCAGCCCGACGAGCGGCGTCCACTCCAGCGTGCCGCCCGGCAGCGCGGGCAGGTGCGTGAACGGCGAGAGGTCGACGAGCCAGCCGGGCAGCTTGAGCAGGTCACCGAACTCGCCGAGCAGGAGGAAGACGATCAGGGCGGCCCACGCCAGTCCGGTGAAGCGGGGAAGGGCGCCGTAGAGCAGCATCGCGACGGCCATGACCACCCAGACGGCCGGCAGTGCCGAGATCGCCGCGCCCGTGAGGCGACCCACGGTCCCGCCGATGTCGCCCACGTCGGCTCCGTGGACGAGGCCGGCCACCGTGGCACCGACGAGCAGGACGAGCGCCGAGGCGAGGCCCGCGAGGACGACGTGGCCGAGCGCCCACGCGACCCGCCTCACCGGCGTCGCCAGGATGGCCTCGAGATGCGTCGTCGTCTCCTCGGTGTGCATCCGCGTGATGAGCGCGATGGCCAGGGCGGACGCACCGATGGCCGCGAAGTGAAGCTCGGTGGCGAAGTAGAGGTCGATGACGGACCCGGCGTCACCGCCGAGGGCCTTGAGCATGTCGGCGACCTGGGGGGAGTCGACGAAGGTCGCGACGCTTCGCGCGATCGACCCGAGGACGACGCCGAGCACCACGTAGGCGACGACCCAGCCGACGAGCGTGGCGCGGGCGAGCCGCCGGGTGAGGGCCCCCGGCGAGGCGATCGTGCTGCGCTCGTGTCCGGCCCTGCTGGGCAGCACCCCGGCCCCCAGGTCGCGTCGGTCGAGCAGAGCGAAGGCGACAACGACGAGGGCGGCGTAGAGCGCGAGGCCGAGCACCACGATCCAGTAACGGTTCTCGCCGAAGGGCGAGACCTTGACGCCCCAGCCGAGCGGCGAGATCCAGGAGAGGAACCGCGCCGGGCTGTCCGCGGCCGCGGTGTCGCCGACGGCGCGCACGAGGAATGCGACGGCCAGCGCTCCGAGCGACCACCCCGCCGTGCCGCGGGTGCTTGAGGTCAGCTGGGCCGCGACGGCCGTGACGCCGACCCACGAGAGGCCGATGACGAGCCAGGTGACGCCGAGAGCGACCGAGCCGGCCGGGTGGAGCCCGACGGCGATGGACCACACGACGGTGAGGGCCACGGTGAGCAGCACGGCGAACGTGCCGAGCAGCACGGCCGCCGTCAGCGCCGCCCGCCTGCCGACGACGCCGGCGCCGAGCAGCTCGAGCCGCCCTGCCTCCTCCTCGGTTCGGGTGTGGCGCCGGACGACGACGTAGGCGAGCAGGGCGAGGAAGACGCCGCCGAGGAGCACCGACTTGAACGTCGCGATCGAGTCGATGCCGAGGCTCGAGATGGGGCCGTACATGGCGACGAGCGCCGGGTTGGACAGGGTCGGTGCCATCGCCTCCTGGGCTGCCCCGAGGTCGGGGAAGAGCTCGAAGGTCGCCTTCGCCGACACCGCGACGAAGGCGGCGAGGCCGAAGGCGCTGACCGGCACGAGCACCCGGTCGCGGCGGGCCGCGAGGCGCAGCAGCGACATCGTCCCGGTGAGGCCGGCGCTGGCTCGGAGCGGGGCCGGGCGGGCGGGTGGGCGCGCCGGCGCGGTGACGGTGGTCATGTCGCTGCCGCCGGGGTCGAGCGGTACTGCTCCATGAAGAGCTCCTCGAGCGTCGGGGGAGCGCTGGTCAGGGCCGTGATCCCGTGCGAGCCGAGCAGTTCGAGCAGGCGCCCGAGGTCGTCGCTGCCTACCGTGCACATCACCTGGTCGCCGGACACCGTGACGTCGGCGACCCCGGGCACGGCCTCGACCTGCGCCGCGTCGATGGCATGGGCGAGCGTCGCGCGGACCGTCGTCCGGGACAGGTGGCGCAGCTGGGTCAGGGTGCCGGACTCGACGTTGCGGCCCTCGCGGATGATGCTGACCCGGTCGCAGAGGTGCTCCACCTCGGAGAGGATGTGGCTCGACAGGAGCACCGTGCCACCGGCCTCCCGGAACTCGCGGACGACCTCGCGGAAGACCGCCTCCATGAGCGGGTCGAGGCCCGAAGTCGGCTCGTCGAGCAGGAGCAGCTCGACGTCGGAGGACAGGGCCGCGACGAGGGCCACCTTCTGCCGGTTGCCCTTGGAGTACGAGCGGCCCTTCTTCGTCGGGTCGAGGTCGAAGCGCTCGATCATCGAGGCGCGGCGCTGCTCGTCGACGCCCCCGCGCAGCCGGGCGAGGATGTCGATGACCTCGCCGCCCGTGAGGTTGGGCCACAGGGCGACGTCGCCGGGCACGTAGGCGAGGCGCCGGTGCAGCGACTCGACCTCGCGCCACGGGTCGCCGCCGAGGAGGGTGGCGGTGCCGCCGTCGGAGCGCAGGAGACCGAGCAGGATGCGCAGGGTCGTCGACTTGCCGGCGCCGTTGGGCCCGAGGAAGCCGTGGATCTCGCCGGTCGCCACGTCGAGGTCGAGCCCGTCGAGGGCGACCGTGCGACCGAAGCTCTTGTGCAGCCCCTGCACCTGGATCGCGGATGTCATGTATCGACGGTACACAAGATTCACGGTTTACTGAATGATATGACGGATCGATAGGGTGACAGTCCCGGAGACCGAAGGAGCCGCCCCATGACCGAACGCGACGAACGCGCGGTCGCTGCCTACGTCGAGAGGTTCGGCAACGTCCTCACCGAGGCCGGTATGCCGCGCCTCGCGGCCCGCGTCTTCGCCCAGCTGCTCGCCGACGCCGACGGTCGGATGACGGCCCTCGAGCTCACCGAGGCGCTCGACGTGAGCCCCGCTGCCGTGTCCGGCGCGGTCCAGTACCTCACCCAGACCCACCTCATCGGCAAGGAGCGCGAGCGCGGCTCGCGGCGCGACGTCTACGTCGTGCACCTCGACGCGTGGCACGAGGCGATGCTGAGCCGCGACCGGCTGCTCGCGCAGATGGAGTCCTCGGTCCGGGCCGGGCTCGACGCCGTCGGGGGAGTCGGGAGCGCCGCCGGACGCCGGCTCGCCCTGTCGGTCGAGTTCCTCGACCACGTGACGCGCGAGATGGCCGGCGTGCACGCCAGCTGGGAGGAGCGCCGCGCCCAGATCGCCGCCACCTGGCCCGCCGACGCCTGACTGCCCCACCCACCTCACCCCCGCCCCTCCCTTTCACCGTCGAGTGGCCACCTCTGGCCGCCTCCCCACCGTCGAAAGGCCACGTTTGGCCGCCTCCCACCCGTCGAGGGGCCACGTCTGGCTGCCTCCCAACCGTCGAGAGGCCACGTCTTGTCGGGACCCGGGCTCACGGCATTCGCCCTCGGTGACGTGAGATCGGCAACGTTCGGCGACCGGACGGCGGCGACCGACCCCCGCGCCGATACGCTCGGCAGCATGGCTGACAGCACTGGTGCGCGCTCCGAGTCCGACCTGCCCATCGAGCCCGTCTACGACGCGTCGGCCCTGGCCGGCTTCGACGCGGACAGCAAGCTCGGCGCGCCCGGCAGCTACCCGTTCACGCGTGGTGTCTACCCGTCGATGTACACCGGGCGGCCGTGGACGATGCGGCAGTACGCCGGCTTCGGCACCGCCAAGGAGAGCAACCAGCGCTACCACCAGCTCGTCAAGGCCGGCACCGGTGGCCTCTCGGTCGCCTTCGACCTGCCGACGCAGATGGGCTACGACTCCGACGAGGCCATCGCGCACGGCGAGGTCGGCAAGGTCGGCGTCGCCATCGACAGCCTCGACGACATGCGGACCCTCTTCGACGGGCTCCCGCTCGACAAGATCTCGACGTCGATGACGATCAACGCGCCCGGCTCGACGCTGCTCCTGCTCTACCAGCTCGTCGCGGAGGAGCAGGGCGTCGGCGGTGACCAGCTGACCGGCACGATCCAGAACGACGTGCTCAAGGAGTACATCGCGCGCGGCACCTACATCTACCCGCCGCGCGAGTCCCTGCGCCTCATCGCCGACATCTTTGCCTACTGCCGCAAGGAGATGCCACGCTGGAACACCATCTCCATCAGCGGCTACCACATGGCCGAGGCCGGGGCGACGCCCGTGCAGGAGATCGCCTTTACCATAGCCAACGCGATGGAGTACGTCCGCGCCGCGCAGGCCGCCGGGCTGCACGTCGACGACTTCGCGCCGCGCCTCTCCTTCTTCTTCGTCGCGCGCACGACCCTCATCGAGGAGGTCGCGAAGTTCCGCGCGGCCCGTCGCATCTGGGCGCGAATCATGAAGGAGGAGTTCGGCGCCCAGGATCCGAAGTCGATGATGCTGCGCTTCCACACCCAGACCGCCGGCGTGCAGCTGACGGCGCAGCAGCCCGAGGTCAACCTCGTCCGCGTCGCGCTGCAAGGTCTCGGCGCGGTGCTGGGGGGCACGCAGTCGCTCCACACCAACTCCTTCGACGAGGCCATCGCGCTGCCGACGGAGAAGGCCGCGCGCCTCGCACTCCGCACGCAGCAGGTCATCGCCTACGAGACCGACGTGACGAAAACCGTTGACCCGTTTGCCGGTTCATACGTCGTCGAGTCGATGACCGACGAGATCGAGGCGGCGGCGCTCGCGCTGATCCGGGCCGTCGAGGACAAGGGTGGCGCCGTCGCGGCCATCGAGCAGGGCTTCCAGAAGAGCGAGATCGAGCGCTCCGCGTACCGGGTCCAGCTCGAGATCGACAACGGCGAGCGCACTGTCGTCGGCGTCAACCGCTTCGTCCTCGACCAGGAGGACCACTACGAGCCGCTCCGCGTCGACCCGACGATCGAGGCGGACCAGCGCGCGCGCCTCGAGGCGCTGCGCGCCGACCGCGACAACGACGCCGTCAAGGCAGCGCTCGGCCGCCTCCAGGAAGCGGCCCGCGGCACCGACAACCTGCTCTACCCGATGAAGGAGGCGCTCGCCGCGCGCGCCACCGGAGGCGAGGTCGCGCACGCGCTGCGCGAGGTCTGGGGCACCTACCAGCCCCGCGAGACCTTCTGACACGAGGCCGTATGCCGTGTGCCCGGCCTCCCTGCCGGGCCGACCGGCCGGATCGAACCCGGGAAACGCGCCTCAGGACGCCTTTCGCGGCTTCGATCCGGTTAGTCGTCCCGTTCGGAGGCGGCGCACGCCCTGCGACCGGCGCAGCGCGACGAGATCCTCGATGGCGGAACGCACCACATCCGGCTCGAACATGACCTGCTCCCACGTGAACCGGAGCACGAGCCAGTCGCGCGTCACGAGACCGTTGTAGCGGCGGCAGTCGCGGTCGAACGCCTTGCGCTCCGTGTGGAACTCGTGGCTGTCCGCCTCCAGCACCAGCCGGAGACCCTCGTCCGCGAGATCCACCCGCGCGAAGAACCCGTCGTAGCGGATCCGTGTCTGCGGCTCGACCACGAGCCCCGGCACACCCAGTGCGATGGCCCGGAGCGACGACTCGAAGGGTCCGGTTGCCCGGGCGTCGGAGGCGGCGAGCACGCGAGCGACCTGGTCGCGCTGCCGCACGGGCAGCCACGCGCTCCGGGCCAGCACCGTCGACGGGTCGCAGGCCCCCTCGACGTGCCGAGTCGGCGACGGACAGGGCGTCGGCGAACGGTAGGTCGAGGCAGCAGTCGATGACCGTCCGCACGGGGGTCGTGACCCACCCGTCGGCGACGTCGTCGGCGTCGAGGTCGCGCCAGTGCAGGATGACACCGTCCGACGCGCCGCTCGGCAGGCTGCGCTTGGCCCGGACCGTCACGTGCGGGTCGGCGGATGCGAGCCGCACCTTCCAGCCCCAGTGCAGCGCGGCAGTGGTGTGGGAGGCCGCGCCGCTGAGCCGGTGGGCAGCAGCCTGGGCGGCGTTCGCGCCGGCGAGACAGTAGTGGCCGTGCGACGTGCGCCGGATGAGCCCTGCGTCGAGCGCGGCGTCGATGTGACGCCAGTGCACCACGGCGAGCCGTAGCTGCCGCCGGGTGGCCGTGCCTCCGAGCCGGACGAGTGCCTTGACCGCGCGCATGGACCGATGCTGGCAGCGGCGGTCTGGGGGCCGCCCGCGTTGTCCACAGGGGTCGTCCGGCCGGAGCGAGACCCGAAMACGTGTCTCTAGGCCACTTTCGGTGACTCGATCCGGCCGGTCCGCCCGGCGCAGGGGC
>NZ_JBFULD010000071.1:0-14024 GCF_056400505.1 Terrabacter sp. P5_B1 | reverse complement strand
TCCCGAGGGAGTGATGACCTGATCCTCCGACCGCCGGTTCGATGAGCGTATGTGCCGATGGATGGTGTACTCAGGTGAGCCGCTCCTGGCCGAGGACCTGCTCTTCAAGCCGCAGCACTCGCTCATAGAGCAGAGTCTCCACTCGCGCATGGGGGCGACGACGACGAACGGGGACGGGTTCGGGATCGGGTGGTACGGCGAGGGCCCCGTCCCCGCGGTCTTCAAGAGCGTGGACCCCGCCTGGAACGACGAGAACCTCCGCGAGCTGACCAAGCAGGTGCGTACCCCCCTGATGTTCGCCCACGTGCGGGCCTCGACCGGAACACCGGTGCAGCGCAGCAACTGTCATCCGTTCCGGCACGGCCGCTGGCTGTGGATGCACAACGGGGCGGTGTTCGGCTTCCACCAGCTCAAGCGGGAGCTGATGTTCGCGGTGGACCCGTCGCTCTACCCGGACATCGAAGGATCGACCGACTCCGAGACGCTCTTCTTCCTCGCCCTGACCTTCGGTCTCGAGGACGACCCGATGACCGGTGTGGCCCGGGCCATCGGCTTCGTCGAGGACCTGGCCGAGAGGCGCGGCGTGGCGAACCCGGTGCAGGCGACGATGGCGACCAGCAACGGTGAGTCCGTCTGGGCGTTCCGGTACTCGACGCAGCACCAGAGCCGCACCCTGTTCCACTCGACCGACGTGACCCAGCTGCGCGTGCTGCACCCCGAGGTGGAGATGCTGAGGACGGTGAGTGCCGACGCGCGTCTCGTCGTCTCCGAGCCGCTCCGTGACCTGCCGGGCGCGTGGCGAGAGGTGCCCGAGTCGTCGTGCGGCATCATCCAGCCCGGCGACGACGAGATCCGCGCGTTCGCGCCGATCCCTCCCGCTCGTGTCGCCTGAGTCACCCGCCGCCTGAGTCACCCCTCTGGAGTCACTCGCCCTGGTCACGTCGTCTGAGCAGCGCCCGCGAGGACGCCGCCCAGACGAAGTCGGCCGAAGTCAGCCGGCGAGAATGCGGGCCTTCTGTGCCTRGAACTCCGCGTCGGTCAGGACGCCGGAGTCCCGGAGCTCCCCGAGCTGCTTGAGCTTTTCGAGGTCGACACCAGTGTCCTGAGGTGGCGGTGGCGGGGCGGCGTACTGCGCGGGCGCGGGCGCGTACTCCTGTTGCGGTTGCTGCTCCTCCTCTTTCGCTGCCCAGCGCCCGGCCTGACGGCGCGAGACCCGGTTCGACACCGCCGTGGCCGTCCCCGCGACGACAGCTGTCCTGGCCATTCCACCGATGAGTCCCATCGAGTGCTCCTTCGTACGTACCTGGTTGACGTTCGGGTTCTCGTTGCGCCGGCTGCGCCGGCTGGTTGGGCGAGTCCTCCGGCCTTACGTGGCGGACCCTGCCGACGACTCGGCCGCCTCCAGCGCCTCGAGACGGGCGATGACCGTGTCAGCCGGGAGGCGGACGCTCGCCACGACCTCGGCACCCGCTCGGCGCATGGCCGAGACGAAGGGTGCGGCCCAGGTGTTCTCGTAGACCAGGAGCGCCACCGCGTTTCCGGGCTCGACCAGCGAGGCTGCCTCCTTGAGGTCGTCCTCGTCGAGCAGATCGGACTCGACACCCTCGAAGATGGCCAAATCGAGCGTGCCGTCACCGTCCAGGTCCGAGATGGCGACCGCCGTGACGGTCCCGTCAGCTGCCCGGACGAGAGCTTTCATGTCGAGGACGCGGATGATCCCTCGGTCGACGAGGTCGACGAGGATGGCCAACCCCTCGCCGGTCAGGCGGGCACCGGGGAACTCCAGTGCGAGGTAGTCGATCGGTCCGACATCGACGTTGACGCTCATGTGCTGCCTCCTTGGTGGCTCTCCACTGACATCTCGACCCTCGCCGCCGGCGCGTGTCGGGCACATCGCTCCTCGAGGATGAGTGAGCGCGACGGCACCTAGTGCTCCTGGTCCCGGCCGGAGTGGTCTCGGTCGGCCTTGACGTCCTCGACCTGGTGGACGGCGGTCACGCCGATGCCCAAAGACTCCAGCAGGGACAGGACGAGCGACAGGGTGTCGTCCGGGACCACGGGGAAGCTGAGGACCGTCGCCCCACCGACGTCCCGACGCTTGAGCGGCACCGGTGACTCGGTCAGGTCCGTGGCCAGCTCGCCGTCGAGGATGACCTCGTAGATCAGCATGACAAGCCTCACTTTCGGTGGACCACGGGTTTTCGCTGACGGCCGGACCGCCCTTGGCTAGCCTCGAAGGGTCAGTGGTCCTATACATCCACCTACGGGGGTGACATGGTCGGCCCACGTCAAGCACGCATGTCGACGCCCTTGCCGTCGCCGGGCATCATCGATCGTCCGCGCCTGCTGTCCTTGATCGACCGTCGACCGGTGGTCGTGCTCGCAGGCATGGCCGGCTACGGCAAGTCGACCCTCCTCGCCGCCGCTGCCCGACGGCAACGCGACCGTGGTGCAGCCCTGTGGTTGACCCTCGACGAGTCCGACCGCGAGCCCGTGCACCTCGTCTCCGACCTCCTGACCGCAGCCAGCCTGTCGGGCCTCGACGAGCTCGGCGCAGGCCTCGAGCCACTGCGGGCATCGGCGCTGCGAGCAGAGCCGCTCACCCTCGTCGACTCCCTCCTCGAGATGCTCTACGACACCGCGGTGCCGCTGACGCTCGTGCTCGACGACCTCCAGCACCTGGCCGAGTCGAAGGATTCCGTACGCGTCATCGACCACGTGCTCCGGTGGGCGCCAGCCAACATGCGCATCGCGATCGCCGCACGCGTCGTCCCGCCCCTGCGACTCCAGCGGCTCCGACTGGAGGACCGTCTGGCGTACATCGCGCACGACGAGCTCGCGTTCAGCCCGGAGGAGTCGGCCGAGGCCGTCCGGGTCGCCGGCCTCGACCTCGACCCCGACACGGTCGACACCATCCACCAGGTCACCGACGGTTGGCCGGCCGGCGTCCGCATGGCGATCCTCGCCGCCCGCCAGAGCGGCCGGCCCCGGCAGGTCCCCATGGAGCTGCGGAGGGACCAGGCGCTGGCCGACTACCTCGCCACCGAGGTTCTCGCCTCCCTCGACGACGACCTCAGAGACTTCGTCCTCGACAGCTGCCTCGACGAGCAGGTCTGTTCATCCCTCATCGACACCATCCGGGGCACGCACGACGCGGAGACCTACCTCGAACACTGTCTGGCCGATGGTCTGTTCCTCACCCGCGGGGACGTCTCGGTCCAAGAGGCCTGGTACCACTGGCACCCGCTGTTCGCCGCGCACATCCGTCGTCGGCTCGCCGCCGATCTGCCCCAGCGAGCCCTGACCCTGCACGCGGCGGCCGCGGCCTGGTGGAGCCCTGTCGACCCGCCCACGGCGATCCGGCACGCGATGGCCGGCGGCGACGGTGAGATGGCCTCGAGAATCTTCGCGGACCGCTGGCTCGACCTCTTCCTCGAGGGACGTGTGGACGCGGTGCTCGACGCGGTGGAGCAGCTCCCGCAGACCTCTGTGTATGCCAGCGAGGCCCACCTCGCGAAGACGCTGATCCTCGGACAGCGTGGCAGCCTCGACGCTGCCCGCGCGGAGCTCGACGCCGCCCGCGGCGCAGCGGACACCCTTCCGGAGGCCGCCCGGGCCCGACTCGAGGACCGAATGGCCGTCATCGAGCTGTTCCGCACCGGCTACGACCTGGGGCTCGGCCCCGCCGTCGAGTCCGGGGCTGCCCTGCTGGACCGGCTGGACCGCAGCCAGCGAGCACCGGATCCAGCCATCCGGGCCTCGGTCCAGGTGTTCGTCGGAATGGGAGAAGCCCGCCTCCAGGGCCATCCCAAGCTGCCCCTCGAGATGCTCCGCTCGTCGGCCGCCACGGCGCACGACACCGGCCTGCTGGCCCTCGAGCTGACGGCCCTCGCTGAGTCCTGCATCCCCGCCATCGCGGAAGGACGCCTGACCGAGGTGCGCGACCTCGCCGCCGACGTGCTGGCGCGTGCCGAAGAGCGCGGCTGGGTGGGGCTCGTGACCCTGGCCCCGGCCGTGGCCTATCTCGGCTGGTTCGACTACTGGCGTGGCAACCTGCGCGACGCCCGGGCCCTGCTGCAGCGAAGCCTCTCCATGGTGCTCCCCGTCGACTGGGAGCTGAGGGGGCTCATCCTGAACTTCCTCACCAAGACCAGCCTGTCGTTGGGCGACCTTCGCGCCGCCCGGCGCAGCGCGGCCGAGATCAGTTCCATGATCGAGTCCGGGCACGCGGCACCGTCGTGGCCCTCGATGCTCGCCGGCCTCGAGGGACTGATTCTCCTGGCGCGGGGACACGCCACCGAAGCCCTGTCGCTCGCCAYCGGGCCCCCCACCTCCCCGGAGTACCGGTTGACCCCGACCCACCGGGCCAAGGTGCTCCTCCTTGCCGGTCGCCCGGAGATGGCACTGGCCGAGCTCGACCGGGTCCCGCCGCCCGAGGGTTTCGTGAACATCGAGTGTCTGGCACGCTGCATCCGGGCGGAGGCGCACGCGGTCCTGGGCCAGACGGACGCCGCCCACGTCTCCCTCGAGCTGGCCCTCGCCGCCGCTGAGCCGGACGAGCTCTACGGGCCCTTCCTCGGCGCCGGCGAAGCGATGACCGAGCTGCTCAAGTCCCACCTGCGCCACGGCACGGCCCATCCCACAGCCGTGACGCACGTGCTGGGACGCATCGTCGAGGGGCAGCACCAGAACATCACGGGCTGGGGCGAGCGGCTGACCGACCGTGAACGGATGATCCTGCAGTACCTCGCCACCAACCTCACCAATGCGGAGATCGCCGAGGCGGAGTACATCTCCCTGCACACGGCCAAGACCCACATCGCCCACATCTACCAGAAGCTCGGCGTCAGCAGCCGTCGGGCCGCGATCCGTCGAGCCGCCGAGCTGGAGCTCTACTGAGCTGGGGCTCCACTGAGCTGGAGCCCTGCCGAGTCCGAGCAGCCGCCGGCACGATCGAGGCATCCCCCGAGAGCCGTGCGGTCTCCCCCCGAAGGAGTGACGCGCCACCGAGGCGACGAGCCCATGCTGGATGGGTCCGGGACTTCCTACTCACTCGAGGCGGACAGGTATGCAAGCCGTCGTTGTCGTATCCGGCGAGGTGGACGAGCGCGACGTCTGGCCGTATGCCGTGTGGTGCGACAGCAACGGGACGAGCACGACCTTGACGGTTCGAGTGCACGACAGCCAGGAGCTCGTCGGCGTCCTCGCGGCCCTGACGGACCTGGGGCTCAAGGTCACCTCCACGCATCTCGTCGAGGAGCCCGGCGGCAGGGGCGGCGCCTCCTGAGCGGTCCGTCGACCGATCTCCCTCCCAGAGTGCGATGCAGGCGGTCTGCCGCAGGACGAACGTAGGTCTCGGCACGAGCACCTCACCCATCGCGACGAGTCGCGACAACGAAAGGAACGGCTCACCATGGACTTCTGGAGCTACTTCTGGCTGCTGGTCTGGTCCTTCTTCTTCGTCGCCTACCTGATGGTGCTCTTCCACATCTTCGGGGACCTCTTCCGAGACCGGGAGCTCGGCGCGTTCGCCAAGGTCGTCTGGGTGGTCGTGCTCTTCGTCTTCCCCTTCCTTGCCGCGCTCGTCTACGTCATCGTCCGCGGCAAGGGCATGGCTGAGCGGCAGATGGAGAGCAACAGCCGGCGGATGGCCGAGCAGGAGGACTACATCCGCAGTGTGACCTCCGCATCGGGCTCGACGTCCTCGCCGACCGAGCAGCTGTCCCAGGCCAAGGCGCTGCTCGACAGCGGCGCGATCACCGAGGACGAGTTCGCCGCGATCAAGTCCAAGGCGCTCGCGTGAGCCACGAGGAGCTCGCGGACGTCGCGAGGGTCGAGACCGGCTAGCGAGCCGGTCATGACGGCGGTCGTCGTCGTCTTCGCCCTCCTGGTCATCGTCTACGTGAGCCAGTCGGCGAGGATCGGCCGGGCCCACCTGACCGGTCCCATCATCTTCGTCGCCGTCGGAGCCGCGCTGGGGCTCCTGGTCTCAGGCGGGGTCGACAGCTCCACGAACCGCACCATCGCCGAGGTCACCCTGGCCCTTGTGCTCTTCCACGACGCCGCGCAGCTGCAACCGCGGGAGCTCCGAAGCGACTCGGTCTTCACCGCCAGGTTGCTGCTGATCGGTCTGCCACTGACGATCGGGGCCGGCTACCTCGTGGCACGGGGACTGTTTCCGAGCGCAGGCACCTGGGCGGCRCTCCTCGTGGCGGCGACCTTGGCACCCACGGACGCCGGGCTCGGAGCGGCGACCGTGCTCAATCCGGTCGTGCCCGTGCGGGTGCGCCGGATCCTCAACGCGGAGAGCGGCTTGAACGACGGGATGGCCACGCCGGTGGTGCTGTTCGCTGTCGCCGCAGCGGCCGGGGCGGTGCCGGAGAACGCCGCCGTCGATGCCGTCCGCGAGCTCGCTGTGGGAGCAGTGGTTGGCGTTGTCGCCGGATACGCCTCCGGCTGGCTCATCGACCGGTCCCGGCGATCGGCGTGGGCGGAGTCCGGCCTGCTCCCCCTGGGCGCCCTCTGCGTGCCGCTGCTGTGCTACGGCGGCGCGGTCGAGGTCGGCGGCAACGGCTTCGTGGCCGCCTTTCTGGCGGGGACCGCCTACGCTGCGGCGCAGGCGAGCGCCCAGCAGACGCACGCCACTCTCGACATGGTCGACCGGGTCTCGGCGCTGCTCGGGTATGCCGTGTGGATGCTCTTCGGCATCACGCTCGCTCGCCACCTGGACTGGTTGGGTCGGTGGCAGAACCTCGTCTTCGCCGTGCTCTCGCTGACGGTGCTGCGCATGGTTCCGGTCGCCCTCTGTCTGCTGGGCACGGGAGTCCAGAGGTGGACGGTGGCCTTCGTCGGGTGGTTCGGGCCCCGCGGGCTGGCGTCGGTCCTTTTCGGGCTCATCACGTACGAGTCCCTCGGCGCCACCAAGCCGGAGGTCCAGACGGTCATCGGCGTCGTCGCCACGACCGTCGTGCTCAGCGTCCTGCTGCACGGGCTCACCGCCGGTCCGTGGGCAGCCCGTTACGGCGGATGGGCGCAGCGGACCCGTCCGTTCGTCGAGACCCAGTACGCCGTCGAGCCGCTCGCGGTCCACCGCTCCGGCGGGGCTCACGGTGCTGCGCCGCCGCGTCGGTGATCCCGTCCGAGAGGGAGGGGCTAGAGCCCGCGCCACGTCGACGTTGCACGGCCGATCCGCTCCGAGAGCCCGGATCCGACGACCACCCCGACGGCGATGGCGACGATGGACAGCAGCGCATCGAGGAAGTCGCCGAGTCCGGCGGCCTGGTCCGCTCCCACGATCTGCGCCACACCCTCCAGCCCGAGTGCCCCCGGCACCAAGAGCCAGAAGGTGGGAAGGAAGGTGACTGGCACCGGTGGTCCGCTACGGCGGCTCTGGATCGCGTAGCAGACCGGGAGGACGGTCGCGGCGGCGAGGAAGCAGGCTCCCAGGGTGCCCAGGACCCGCCCGGAGAACGCCTGCACGCCGTAGCCCACGTAGAGGACCAGCAACAGCCATCCGAGGGTCCTCCGCGGCGCGGACGAGGCGATGGACTGGCCGACACCGAAGACCAGCACACCAACCCAGGGCGCCCACGCGCCCAGGGCCGAGGTCGTGCCGCCGGACGGCGTCGGAAAGCCTACGATCTCGGCTCCCATGGCAATGCCGAAGGCCAGGACCAGCAGGCGTTCGAGGCCGTACACCAGCCGTGCGGAACCGGCGAGGATGTCTCCTGTGGAGAGCTCCACGGTCGCCATGGTCAGTGCCGCTCCGGGCAGGAACGTCACCAGGGTGGGGATGACGATCTCCAGGGGCGGGGTGTGCAGCGCGGGTGCGACCCACTTGAAGACGATTGCGGTGACCACAGCAGCCGTGGTGACGGGGAGCACGAGCGAGAGCATCCGTTCGCGGTCGGCCCACCAACGCAGGGCGCCGACGAGGAAGCCGATCGACAGGAACGCCGGGAGCGCGTTGGCGGTCGGGTTGAGCATGAGACCGAGGCCGACCGTGAGGATGCCACTGGCGAGGACGGAGATGACACCTCCGAACCGGGGGCGCGACCCCAACAGGTCGTCCAACCGGGCGCGGGCCGGCTCGGCATCGACGAGCCCGTGGCGGATGTCGTCGATGAGCCGGTAGAGCGCGTCGATCTGGTCGAGTCTCAGGGGCTCGCTGGTGCCGGCCTCGAAGTCCATCCGGCTGGAGGCGCCCGTCGTGATGCGGACGAAGACTCCCGTCGGGACGACGAAGAAGGTCACACCGGTGGCGGCGTACACGCCGGCCACCTGCTCGAGGATGTGGGTGACCCGCTCCGTCGCATCTCCCGCCCGGGTCAGGGACACCCCGAGATGCCTGAGGAGATCGAGGACGGCCTCAGGAGGAGGAGGGGGCACCGGCTCCGGTTCCGGGTCGGCCGCGCGACCCAGGGGTCCCAGGCGTCGACGCGCAACCCGCGCGAGGTGCGACCACGCGTGCCGGATCGACGGCCCGCGACGCTCGACCGCAGAGCCGGTTGAACCGGCTGCTGCCAGCCGGCCGTCCTCTGACATGTGACCAGACTGGCCGCGCCGCCGACGGCGAGAGTCATCCTCCCCGAGTGACTCTCGCGCAGGGGCGCGCTCCTAGATTCGGAGAGTACGACGGGACCGTGCCCGGCGGAAGGAGCCGACCATGGCAGGCAGGCGCTCACCGACCGGGGCAGGGGGCACGGTGGTGACCGGTGAGGGTACGACCGCTCGCACAGGGGGTGTGCTCGCCGCCACGTGCCTGTCGACCTTCGTCGTGAACGCCAACACGTCGGCCGTCAGCATCCTGCTCCCGGCCATCAGCGCCGACACCGGCACGGATGTCACGACGTTGCAGTGGGCGGTCACGGGCTACTCCCTGGTCGGCGCCGCAGTCATCGTGACGTCGGGCTCGCTGGGCGACGTCTTCGGTCGCAAGCGGGTCTTCCAGCTCGGCCTCGTGCTGTTCGTCGTGTCGTGCGTCCTCATCGCGCTGTCCTCCTCGGGCGGTGCCGTCATTGCCGGTCGCTTCATCCAGGGTGCGGCGGGAGCCACGATCCTGGCCTGCGGGCTCAGCCTCTTGTCCGTGGCCAACAGCGGGGAGGCCCAGCTGCGCGCCGTGTCGTTCTGGGGGGCGGCAGCAGCCGTCGGCGCCGCGGCCGGCCCACTGATGGGCGGTGCGCTGGTCACGGTGGCGGGGTGGCAGGGGCTCTTCTGGGTCGACGCGGTCATCGGGATCATCTGCATCCTCATCACGGCCCGCCAGGTGTCCGAGTCCCACGACCCGACTCGCTCGCGGTCCATCGACTATGCCGGCTCGATCCTGATCGCGCTGACCCTGGCGCCGGTGGTGCTGGCCCTCAGCAAGGGCAGCGCCTGGGGCTGGGTCTCGGCTGCGACGATCGGGTGCCTGGCGCTCGGCATCGTCTCCGGCATCGGCTTCGTCATGGTGGAGCGACGAGTGCCCGTGCCCATGCTGGACCTGGACCTGCTCCGCAACCGCGTCCTCGTGGGCTCGACCCTAGCCATCCTCATCGGGGCCGGCACCATCAACGCGTTGATGTACCTGCTCAGTCTCTACTTCCAGAACCCGGACACGTTGGGCTTCACGACCCTGCAAGCCGGTCTGGCGACGCTGCCCGCCACCGTCGGTCTCGTCGTCATCGCGGCGGCCGTGCCGCGCCTGACCGCGCGCCTGGGGGGACGGCAGGTGGTCGGGCTCGGGTTCCTGCTCACGAGCATCGGGTTCGCCGTCATCGGGTTCGTCGACGCCTCGTGGCTGTACCGGGCGTTCCTGCTGCCCCTCGTGGCCGTCGCCGTCGGCATGGGCCTCTCCAACGGCCCGGCCTCGTCGGCCTCCACCGCCTGCGTGCCTGCGAACCAGGTCGGCTCCGCCTCCGGGGTCTCGAACATGGCTCGGTACGTGGGTGCGGCCGTGGCCACGGCACTGGCCGCCACGATCTACGGCGGAGTCATCGCCGACCGCACGGCCAGCGGCCAACAGCCGGCCGAGGCTCTGGCGTCCGGACTCGCGGCCGCGTCCTGGGTCATGGCGGCACTGAGCTTTGCCGGAGTGGTGATGGCAGTCGTCATGGGCCGTCACCAGGCGGCGCGAGGGACCATCCACGACTCGGCCGCGGCAGCGGCTGCCGCCACCTCGTTGACCCTGCCGACCAGCGCCACCGGCCACGCAGCGGTGAGCGCATAGCAGCCGAGCAGCCGAGCTCCCGAGCTCCGGGCGAGCTCCGGGCTCCGGTCAGCCGGCCAGGCGACGGAGGAACAAGGCCTCCGCCACAGCCAGATCCGCAATCTCCTGCGGGTGCACGCTCTCGTTGGGCGCGTGGATCAGGGCCTGGGGCTCCTCCACGCCCATCAGGATGATCTCCGCCCCGGGATAGGTCTCCGCGAAGACGTTGCACAGCGGGATCGAGCCGCCTTGGCCAAGGCTGACCATCGGACGCCCGAAGGCCTCCTCCATGGCTGCCGCGATGGCCCGGTAGGCGGGACCGTCGGTCTCGGCCATGAACGGGGAACCCGTCGCCTCCGTCTCGACGCCGACGTGCACGCCCCAGGGAGCAGCCGCGAGCAGGTGGTCGGTCAGTGCCTTCTCCGCAGCATCCGGATCTGTCCCCGGCGGTATGCGGAGGTTGAGCCGGGCTCGTGCGTGCGGTGGGATGGCAGCCGCGGAACCGAGCACTGGTGGGCAGTCGATGCCGAGCGTGGTGAGCGATGGCCGGGCCCACAGCATGTCGGAGACAGAGCCGCTGCCCAGCAGTGACGCCCCGTCGACCACTCCCGCGTCGGTGCGGAACTGGTCGGGTGGATACACCTCGCCCCGCCACACCTGGCTGTTGTCGAGTCCGGACACCGTGGTGTTGCCGAGGTCGTCGCGCAGCGTGGCAAGGATTGCGATGAGTGCGGCAAGGGCGTCCGGGGCGGCGCCACCGAACATCCCCGAATGCACCTCGGACGCAAGCGCGTCGACGGTGACCACCACGTTGACCATGCCACGGAGGCTCACCGTTGCGGCCGGGACTCCCACCGCGGCGTTTCCGGTGTCGCACACGAGGATGGCGTCCGCGCGCAGGAGCTCTGCGTTCTTCGGCACGAAGTCCTCGAGCCCGCCGGTGCCTTGCTCCTCAGAGCCCTCCACGACGAGCTTGAGATTCACGGGCACCTCATCGCCGAGCGCGCGCAGAGCGGTCAGGTGCATCACGATGTTGCCCTTGCAGTCGGCCGTGCCCCGGCCGTACCACCGCTCACCGACTTCGGTCAGCTCGAACGGCGGTGTGCGCCAAACCGCGTCGTCGAGCGGAGGCTGCACGTCGTAGTGCGCGTAGAGCAGGACAGTGGGAGCCTCGGGGACGGCGCACGGTCGCGAGCCCACGACGGCTTGGCTCCCGTCCGCCGTCTCGGCGAGGTGGGCGTCCGAGAACCCGACTGCCTTGAAGGCGTCGAGCACCCACCGGGCGGCCCGGGCACACTCCTCCGGCGGGTACTGCCGCGGGTCGGCCACGGAGGGGATCGCCACCAGCTCGGCCAGGTCGGTTCGCGCTCYCCCCATCAGGCCGTCGACACGGTCTCGCAGCTCCATGGCCCGTCAGCCCTTCACGTTGTCGCCGAGGTTCAGGCCGTTGACGAACTCCTGGAAGCTCGGGAGCTTGTCAGGACAGTAGATCTTCAGGACGAGCAGCTGGCCCCTGACGACACGGTTGTCGGAGATGATCGGTCGCATCCCCGGACCGGAAGCACCGTTCATGAGCTGGCCGAGGAAGATCCCCTTGCGCAGCGACCCGCTCGGGTCGTCGCACACCGCACCACCGTCGTTCCCCAGGACGCGCACCACCTGCGCCTGGCGCGGGGCATGAGCACCGGACGCCGTGAGGGCGGCGATGAGCTGGTTCGCCTTCTGTTCGGCCTGCTGCGAGGTCTTCCCCGAGTGGAAGGTGAGCAGTGCGATGACGACGAGGACCACGACGATGATGCCGGTGACGACGTAGATCATCCGGCGCTCCTGCGTCGAGGATGTTTCCGTGACGGTCATGATGCTGCCACCTCGGATGTCTCAGGTTGCTTCCACGAGGGCTTGCGCAGTCTGTAGAAGAGGAAGGGCACGAGCAGGCCGAGACCGAGCGCGCCACCCGCGACGATCAGCAGATACGTTGCGGGACTGCCAGATCCGAACTGCGAGGGCGGCACGAACCCGATGAGCAGGGCCGCGAGCGACGCGGCGAAGCCGACACCGCAGAGCGTCCCGAGTATGGGTGCACGGTAGCCCCGCGCATGGTCAGGATCGTTGCGGCGCAGGCGCACCGCCGCCACGAACATCAGCAGGTACATGATGAGGTACACCTGCGTGGTGATGACCGAGAAGATCCAGTAGGCGCTCGACACGTTCGGGATCAGGGCGTAACCGAGCCCGATGATCGTCGTGACGATGCCCTGCGCCACGAGGATGTTCTGCTGGACGCCGTTCTTGTTGAGCTTCTGCAGGACCGGCGGAAGGTAGCCCTCCTGCCGTGAGATGAGCAGCAGGCCCTTGGACGGGCCGGCGAGCCAGGTGAGCATGCCACCGAGCGACGCGGTCACCAGCATGATGCCCACGATGGGGGTCAGCCACTGCGCGCCGAAGTTGGCGAAGACCGCGTCGAAGGCCTGCATCACCCCGGCTGTGAGTGACAGCTCCTCGGCGGGCACGACCCAGCTGATCGCCAGGGCCGGGAGGATGAAGATCATCAGCACCAACCCCATGGCGAGGAACATCGACTTCGGGAACTCCTTGGCCGGGTTCTTCAGCGAGCCGACGTGCACCGCGTTCATCTCCATGCCGGAGTACGACAGGAAGTTGTTGACGATCAGCACCAGGCTGGAGAGGCCCGCCCAGACGGGCAGCAGGTGGTCGGCGTCCATCGGGGCGGCTGAGGGGTTGCCCTGACCGAGGAAGACGGCGCCCAGGGTGACGAGGACGACGCCGGGGATCAGCGTGCCGATGATGAGCCCGGCACTCGCCAGACCCGAGACGCCCTTGGTGCCACGGGACGAGACCCACACGGCGGACCAGTACACGACGACGATGACCAGCGCCGTCCAGACGCCGTTGGACGCGAGTGCCGGGTTGATGACGTAGGCCAGGGTGCTTGCCACGAAGCCGAGCAGGCTGGGGTAGTAGAAGATCGTCATGGCGAACTGGCACCAGACGGCCAGGAAGCCCATCGGCTTGGAGATGCCTCGGGCCACCCAGTTGTAGACGCCGCCGTCCCATCCGGAGGCCAGCTCCGCCGAGACCAGCGAGGTCGGGATCAGGAAGACGATGGCCGGGACGATGTAGAGGAAGACGCAGGCGAGCCCGTAGACGGCCATGGTCGGCGCCGCCCGGAGGCTCGCCACCGAGCTGGTCGTCATCATCGCCAGGGCGATCCACGAGATGTAGGCAGAGGCCGGCGCGCGGGAGCGGGCGGCCGCGGCCGCGACCGGCTGGTCCGCGGACGCGTCCATGGCGCTCATCGCGCGCCCCCGGACGAACGTCGCCCGGCTGTGGTGACACCTGGTTGCATCTCGACCACCCGCTCTCCATCGTTGATGGCACTGCACGTGTGATCAGGTTGCGGCGGCCGAGCCATGGTCGGCCTCCCTCTCAGAGAGTTAGATCCGAGTCGCAGCGACGCGGGATCAGTCGACGACGGCGAGCCCGTGGTCGGTGTTGTTGAGACGCAGACCAGCAGTCGGCGTCACCGTGACGATGTCCTCGATGCGCACGCCGAARCGCCCGGCAAGGTAGATCCCGGGCTCGACCGAGAAGCACATCCCCGGCACCAGGGGTTGCTCCTCCCCCTCGACCATGTAGGGCGGTTCGTGGGTCGTGACCCCGATCCCGTGGCCGGTCCGGTGGATGAACGCGTCGCCGAAGCCGGCCTCGGTGATGACAGCCCGGGCCGCGCGGTCGACGTCCTGGCACGACGCGCCGGGACGCGCCGCATCGACTCCGGCCTGCTGCGCGCGCCGGACGATCTCGTGGACCTCCCGGA
>NZ_JBFULD010000070.1:0-14170 GCF_056400505.1 Terrabacter sp. P5_B1 | reverse complement strand
CTACCTGGGCGGCGCCGTCAGGGGTGACCTCGGCCGATCTCTGTACTTCCGGTCGCCGGTCTCCGCACTGCTCGAACAACGGCTCCCCGTCACTCTCGCGCTGATGCTGCTCGGGGCCCTGTTCGCGGCCGCGATTGCCGTGCCCCTCGCGTCCGCCGGAGCATCGCGGCGCGGAGGAGTGGCCGACCATGTCACGAGAGCGCTCAACGCCGTGCTGCAGGGCGCGCCCACATTCCTCGTCGGGGGGCTGCTGCTGCTCTTCCTCGGCGTCAAGGTCGCCATCTTCCCGGCCGGTGGGTACCCCGCGTCACTCGGGGGACGTGCGGTCGCGCTCGTGCTGCCGGCCCTGACGATCGCGCTCAGCATCGTGCCGCTCCTGGTTCGCGGTCTTCGCGCGGCGATGGCCGAGTCGCTCACGAGTGAGTACGTCGCCTTCGCTCGCTCCAAGGGTCTCGGCGAGAGGGTCGTTCGCACCCGATACGTGCTGCGCAACGCCGGCATCTCGGGCGTCAGCATCCTCGGCATCCAGGTCGGCGCACTGGCCAGCGGAGCGCTGGTTGTGGAGCAGGTCTTCGCCATTCCGGGGATGGGCTCGATGCTCATGAGCGGCATCCTCAACCGCGACTACCTCGTCGTGCAGGGCTGCACGTTGGTGTTCGGGCTGCTCGTCGTCGTCGTCTACCTGCTGACGGACCTGGCATACGCACGACTCGACCCGAGAGCGAGGCTGGCATGAGTGAGTCGACGGCTCTGACGCCATCTGTGCGAACCCGCCTGACACTTCCCTCCGGCGTGGCGCGGAGCAATACGGCACTCGTGGTCGGGTTGCTCATCCTTGCCGTCATCGTGGCCCTGGCCATCGCCGCCCCCGCTCTGACACGCTGGGACCCCATCGAGCCGGATCCGCTGAACGCGCTGCTGCCCCCGTCGGGCACCCACCTCTTCGGCACAGACAACCTCGGTCGCGACATCTTCTCCCGCGTGCTCTACGGCGCCCGCAGCGATCTCACGCTGGCCAGCGTCGCGGTGCTGGCGCCGTTCGCGATCGGTCTCGCAGTCGGCATCACCTGCGGCTACGCCGGTGGGTGGTTCGACGTCATCGTCATGCGCGTGGCCGATATCGTCACCGCCTTCCCGTTCTTCATCCTCGTCATTTCTCTGGTGTTCGTGCTGGGGGGTGGGGTGTGGACCATCTTCATCGCCATCACGGCCGTGTCCTGGGTGGCGTACGCCCGCATCGTGCGCGCAGAGACCATGGTGGTGCGCAACACGGAGTTCGTGTCGGCCTGCCAGGTCGGTGGAATCACGACACCGCGAATCCTCTTGCGACACATCGCCCCCAACGTGCTCACCCAGGCCGTCGTCTACGCCATGAGCGACATCGTCATGAACGTCGGCGTGATCGTGACGCTGAGCTACTTCGGTCTGGGCATAGTGCCGCCGACCCCCGACTGGGGCGCCATGATGGCCGACGGCCAGCAGTTCCTGGCCGCGGGCTACTACGGCCTCACCCTCTTCCCCGCCGCCGCAGTGGTCCTCACCAGTCTTGCGCTCTCGCTCGTCGGCGAGGGCCTGGCACACGTCCTGCGGATCGAGCGGTGATGGGCCCCATGCCCGAGAACAGGAACCCTGCGATGGTGACGGACGCCCCCCTGAGCACGGACGCTGCTGCGATCCTCGAGGTCGAAGGCCTCACGCTCACGCTCGGGCGCGGTGCTGGCGCGCCGCGCATCCTCGACGACGTCACCTTCACGGTGCGGGCGGGCGAGGCCCGGGGGTTCGTGGGCGAGTCGGGCTCGGGAAAGAGCATGACGCTGCGGGCCGTCATGGGCATCCTGCCCCCGACGGTGCATGTCGAGTCGGGCCGGATCCTCTTCCGTGGCGAAGAGATCGTCGCGACCGCGTCTGGCGGCTCACCATCAACCGTCTCCCCGCGCCTCCAGCAACTGCGCGGTACCGGCATCTCAATGATCTTCCAAGAGCCATCGGTGGCCCTCAACCCGGTGACCACGGTGGGCGAGCAGATCGTCGATGCCGTGCGCCGACGTGACGGGATGTCGAGGCGGACCGCGCGCCGCCGAGCCCTTGAACTGATGGACCTGGTCGGCATCAGGAACCCCGCCGAGCGTCTGGGAAGCTACCCGTTCGAGCTGTCGGGCGGCATGCGGCAACGCGTCATGATCGCCGCCGCGGTGGCGGGCAACCCACAGCTCATCCTCTGCGATGAGCCCACCACGGCGCTGGACGTGACCGTGCAGGCGCAGATCCTCGCCCTCTTCAGGCACGTCCGCGACGAGCTGGACGCCGCCCTGCTCTACGTGACGCACGACTTGGGCGTCGTGGCAGAGCTGTGCGACTCCCTCACGGTGCTCTACTCCGGGAAAGTCATGGAGTCGCGTCAGGACCTTCGCGCCGCCATCGACGAACCCTTCCACCCCTACACGCGCGCCCTCCTCCAGTCCACACCAGACATCGACCACCTGGAACAGCGGTTGCGGACCATCCCGGGCAGCGCCCCCACCCCGCAGAACCGGCCGGTCGGCTGCCCCTTCGCTGCCCGCTGCGACCGGGTGCAGGACGACTGCCGGCAGGGACCGGTGCCCGACGTGGGAGTGGGCTCGGAGGTGGTCGTGCACTGCCTGCACCCCTTCGGCCGCGGCTCAGCAACCAACGGGGCCATCGACCCCTCTCCAGCGGAGGTACTGCGATGACCGGTGTTACGCGGACGGGGGACACCCCCGCGGTCGACGGTCAGGCGCCGCTGCTGGACTGTCGCGACCTGGTCGTCACCTTCCCCTCGAAGCGGGGACGGGAACCCTTCACCGCGGTCGACCATGCGTCGCTGGCGGTCGGGAGCGGCGAGGTCGTCGGCCTCGTTGGCGAGTCGGGGTCCGGCAAGTCGACGATCGCCCGGGCGGTCGTCGGGCTGCAGCCACTCGACTCGGGCGCCATCAGCTTCACGGGGGAGGACCTCGCCGGTCGCCGGACTCTCGCCCAACGGAGCGGAATGCAGATGGTCTTCCAGGATCCCTACGGTTCACTTGACCCCCGGATGTCGATCCGGGGCACGCTCTCGGAGATGGTGCGCCGACACACCCCGCTTCGCGGCCAAGAGGTGGAACGACGCTGCCTCGAGCTGCTCGACCTGGTGGCGCTGCCCTCCGCCATCCTCGACTCCCGGCCCGCCGGAATGTCGGGCGGCCAGCGGCAACGCGTTGCCATCGCCCGAGCCTTGTCGGCCGGACCACGCCTGCTCGTCGCCGACGAGGCGGTTGCGGCACTCGACGTGTCGGTGCAGGCCGGGATCGTCAACCTGCTGGCAGACCTTCGCCGCGACGTTGGCCTGTCGATCCTCTTCATCTCGCACGACCTGTCCATCGTGCGCACGCTCTGCGACCGGGTCGCCGTCRTCCACCTGGGGAGGATCGTCGAGGAGCAGCCCTGCGCCGACCTCTACGCCAACCCGCAGCAGGACTACACCAAGGCACTGCTCGGCGCCATCCCGAGGCTGCACCCGCGCCGCGATCCTGCGTCTCCCCCGGCGGCTGCCTGGGCAGCGCCGGCCGGAGCCCAGTGACCCCAGGCGCGGAACGACTGGCGCGACGGCCGAATGGCGGGTGATTCGACCGGGGCGGCAACTGCGCTCGTGAGGTCGTGGCTGTGGCGGCGTCGGACAAGGTCTCCACTCGGAGATGAGGGCACCGATCAACTTTCCAAGCCCGCCGTAGTCAACGCTGCAGGCAGCGTCCCACTCAAGGAGGACCAGTGACCGAATCGCCCGACACCCACCCATTGGGCACGACGGCATTGGTGGCCACCGACGAAGAGGTGACCCTTCTCCAGTCGGCGCGGTCGCAGGCAGCCGAGGCCGCGGCGCGAGCCCGGGTCCGCGTGCGACCACTGCACGGCATTGACGACATGCGGGCCGCCGCCGAGGTCCTCGACGAGATCTGGGGGACCGACCAGTCCAACCCCCAGCTGGACCCGAGGCTCATGGTGGCCATCGAGGAAGCCGGAGGCTACGTGGTCGGTGTGACCGATGAGGCGGATCTGCTCGTCGGCGCGGCCGTCGGCTTCCCCCGACAACCGGAGGGCTTGCACTCGCACATCGCCGGAGTGCTGCCGCAGTCAGCGTTGCGCGGGGTGGGCACTGCCGTGAAGCTGCACCAGCGCGCGTGGTGTCTCGAGCGGGGCATGCGCTCCGTTACCTGGACCTTCGACCCGCTCGTGTCGCGTAACGCCCACCTCAACCTCGTGACGCTCGGCGCTCGGGTCGAGCACTACCTCGTCGACGTGTACGGGCCCATGCGCGATGCCCTCAACCGGGGCGACCCCAGCGACCGACTGCTGGTGCGGTGGCCCTTGGCCTCTGCCAGCAGGCAAGACGTGCAGGCGTCGGGTCCACGGGTGATCCGGGAGGGCGACGACGGCGCGCCGGTCTTCAGCCCAGCGCCCTCACACGAGGAAACGCTGCTCGTCGCGGTGCCGCGAGACATCGAGAACCTCAGACGCAGCGACCCGGCCGTCGCGCTGCAATGGCGCATGTCGGTGCGCCAGGCGCTGCTGGCAGCACTGGCTGAGGGCCGCGAGATCGTGGGATTCGACGCTGCCAACAACTACGTGATTGGAGCTCGACCATGAAACTGACCGCGATGAGGCTGCACCGAGTCGACCTGCCCCTCGTGAGCCCCTTCACCACGTCGTTCTCGACCCAGACCGTGCGCCATGTGATGCTTGTCGAGGTTCAGGCGGACGTCGGCGGCACGACGGTGACCGGCTGGGGTGAGAACGTCGCCATGACTGACCCTCTCTACTCGGCCGAGTACGTCGACGGGTGCGCCGAGGTGATTCGACGGTGGCTGGCGCCGGCGCTCTTCGCCGTCGATGACCTAACGGCCGAGACGGTGAGCCACCACGTCCGGCACGTCGTCGGTCACCCGATGGCCAAGTCGAGCGTCGAGATGGCGGTACTGGACGCCCAGCTGCGCGCCCGTGGGCAGTCTTTCCAGAACTACCTCGGCGGCGTGACGGCATCCGTCATGTCGGGCGTGTCCGTCGGCATCCATGACACGATCCCGGAGCTGCTGACCGCCGTCAGCGGCTACGTGGAAGAGGGCTATGCGCGGATCAAGCTGAAGATCAAGCCCGGGTGGGACGTCGAGCCGGTCGCGGCGGTCCGCCGGGAGTTCGGTGACGGGCTGCTGTTGCAGGCCGACGCCAACGCCGCCTACGGGCTGTCCGACACGGCGACCCTGCGGGCCCTCGACGATTTCTCACTGTTGCTTCTCGAGCAGCCCCTCGCGGAGGACGACCTTCGGCAGCACGCCGTGCTCGCCCAGCGCATCCAGACACCGATCTGTCTCGACGAGTCCATCGTGTCGGTCCGGTCGGCGGCCGATGCCATCGCGCTCGGCGCGGCGCAGGTCATCAACGTCAAGCCGGGACGGGTAGGCGGCTACCTCGAGGCGGTGCGGATCCACGACCTGGCCCGCGCGCACGGCGTGCCGGTGTGGTGTGGCGGCATGCTCGAGACGGGGTTGGCCCGGTCGGCCAACGCGGCTCTTGCCTCGCTGCCAGGGTTCACGCTGCCCGGTGACATCTCCGCCTCCAGCYGCTTCTACCGCGAGGACGTGACCGAACCGGTGCTCATGCATGAGGGCCGGGTCGCCGTGTCGACCGAGCCGGGTGTCGGCAACGAGCCCGACCGCCAGACACTTGCACGGCTCGGCGCCGTGGCCAGCGACGTGCGCGTCTGAGCCGCAGCGAAGCCCAACCGGGCGCGTGCTCCTGCCACGTGCGCATCCGGGGCACCCGGGGCACCCGGGGCGTCAGTCGCGCAGCAACCGCAGCTGAAGCATGGCCGCGAAGCGAGAGTCTGCATCGTCGAGGTCGATGCCTCCCACCTCGGTGATGCGCCGCAGCCTGTAACGGAAAGTGTTGACGTGCACGTGGACGGCCGCGGCCGCCGCTGTCACGTCACCTGCCGCGTCGAGCCACGCAGCCAGGGTGGCGGTGAGGTCGCTGCGGTGTCCGCGGTCGTAGTCACGCAGGCGGGCAATCGGCCCGGTCGGCTCCCAGCCCTCCGCGGCGGCGAGGTCCGCGAGCTGCAGAAGCAGCGACTCGACGTGCACCTCGGACGCCCGGGCGACCATTCGGCTGCCGTTGCCGTGCCGCAGCACACGCAGCGCCCGGTCGGCGTCCCTGCGTGCGCGCGACAACCGCGAGACGTCCGCGGCGGCGCGGCCGACGCCGATATACCCGCGGGACCGGGCTCCGGCCCGTGTGACGAACTCCCAAGCGATCCGCACGGCACGCTCCTCGGCGGCCTCGCTCGCCTCGACGACCGGCAGTATGCCGTAGCCGACGCTTCCGACGGCCGCGACGACCGCGCCCGGGTGCAGGGCCGAGAGGTGGATCGCGAGCGCGTCGATCGCGCGTTGCCTGTCGGTCTCACGCCTGGCCATCGACAAGGCTTCGCGCCCGTCGGCACTGTCCGGCAGGCCCATCGCGATGACAACCACCGGACGGTCCTCAAGCCCCAGACGGGCGAGTGCCTCGACTGATCCCGCACCGCCTTCCAGTGCCGTCGCGACGAGGTCGGCGACGAGCCGTCGACGGACGTCTGCGCCAGCGCGCAGGCGCAGCAGATGGAGTGCAACGAGCTTCGCCGCGTCCACGAGGGCCTGCTCCCGCTCAGCGGACAGCTCGTCCGAGAGCACGACCCATATCGAACCGAGCAGCTCGTCTCCAGCGCGCACTGCCATGGCGGCGCGAGCGAGCGTGATGCCGTTCCCGAGCTCGTCCGCTCCGACGAAGACGGGCCGGTCGGAGGCATAGAGCCTTCGGTAGACACCCAACTCGTCCAGCCGGCGAATGTAGCGCTCGGGCACCTGACGTCCCAGCACCGTCTCGATCCGCGGCTCGTCCGCTTCGTCCTGGCGTCCCGAGAAGGCGAGCAACCTGGAGTTGCGATCTTCGATGGTGACCGGTGCGTCCAGCAGCGCGCCGACGGCGTTGGCGAGGGCGAAGAGATCGCCGGCTGGCACCCCGTCGATGCTTTCCGGCTCGGCGGCCCCAATGTTTTGGTCGCCGAGCAACTCGCGCAGCAGCGCTGCCAGCTGGTTCCAGCCGGCACCCGGTGTCAGGCCGAAGAGCAGAATTCCGGTCTCGGCCGCCATCGCCAGGACCGTCGCGTCGGCGACCACCGGGGCTCGAACGACGAGACCGACGGCGTCCTGCCCGGCGATGTGCTGCATCAGGGCAGCGATGTCATCGCTGCCTTGCACGCCCACACCGAGCACGAGCGAGCGGCTCGGCAGGACCTGCTCGTCGAGGGGGTCGTGGATGACGACTGCGCCCACACCGTCGTGGGCGTGCGGGCCTTCCGGCTCACCGGCGACGAGGTCCAGCAGCGTGGAGCCGAGGTGGTCGATGATCCGGCCGAACCCTGCCTGTGACGCCATCCACGCTCCTTCGAACCTCGCCGGCGTGTCCGGATTGCCCGACGACACGGCGTCATCATAGGCAGTCGCCGTCGCCTGAGCCGCGCCGTCCAGACGGCCGTTGTGATGCTGCGGACGACGTCTGGAACGGCGGGGGGTCACGCGGGAACGCTCACAGACGGATCGCACGGGCGCGGAGCGCCGCAGTGGGCCTGCTGGCACGGGATGGCGCGCTCCCGCCAGTGGTCATGACCGCTCCACGAGGAGGTTCGGCTCCACGGCCGGCATCGGTGACTCGCGGAGCAGCTCATGCACGAGTCCCGCGAGGAGGGCGGCGCGATCCGGCATGGTGGGAACGAGGACGTGCTCGTCGTCGCCATGTGCACCACCGCCGACGGCCCCGAGTCCGTCCAGCGTCGGCACCCCGACGCCGGCCGTGAAGTTGCCGTCGGAGGCGCCCCCCACCGTGCAGCCGGTCAGGGGTTCGAGCCCGAGCCGCGAGGCCACTAGACCGGCGGTGGCGAACAGCTCTCGCGTTACTGCGGCCTCCAGCGGCGGCCGGTTCGGCCCGCCGGTGACGTCGATCCGGGCCCCTTGGAGCACCGGGACGAGCGACAGCATGGCCTCGTGCACCCGCTCCTGCTCGACGATGGTGAGCGCCCGGGCGTCGACGGCGACCTCGCCGACGGCCGGAACGGTGTTGTGCGTCGTCCCCGACCGCAGGGCCGTGGGGGTCACTGTGGTGCCCTTTTCGGCGTCGCCGAGTCCCGTGATCGCGAGCACCTGGTGCGCCAGCTCAACCGTGGCGCTCACTCCGCGCTGCGGCTCAAGCCCGGCGTGGGCGGCGACTCCGGTGACCTGGACGCGGTAGAGCGAGGCCCCCTTGCGGCCGGTCTTGAGGGCACCTCCGTCGGCGCTGGCCTCCAGCACAAGGGCTGCCGAACATCCGGCTGCTTCTGCCTCGATGAGGTCACGTGACGTCGGTGATCCGAGCTCCTCATCGCCGGTGACGAGCACCGTGATCCCGTCGAGCGAGCTGCCCAGCTCGCGCAGGACGCTGAGCCCGTGGAATCCCTGCACCAGGCCGGCGAGCATGTCGAAGCAGCCGGGCCCCCGGGCCACGCCCGATTGCACCGACCACGGAAGGCGGTCGAGGGTCCCCACCGGCCACACGGTGTCGTGGTGGCACAGCACCAGGACTCGGCGTGGCCCGGTGCCGAGCCGCCAGCGAAGGTGCCGGCACCCGTCGATGTCGATGACCTCAGGCGGCACCCCGAGGGCCCGCTCACCCTGTGCGCTGACGATCGCGGCGCTCAAACACACGGCGTGGGCGTCCACAGAGGGCGATTCACACGTCACGAGCTCCTCGAGGTCGGCGAGCATCTGCGGGAGCGCGGCCGTGAGCCGGCGGAGAAGTGCTGGTCCCACCATTTCAGGTGCGGCGCCGTCGTCGGCTGGTGCGCTCATGTCTGGTGATCTTCTTCCTCTTGGGAGTCGGCGCTCGGTCAGCGGCGGCGCCCCGTCACGGGGGAGGTCGCCGCCTCGTCGTGACAGCCTGCCCAAGACCGCAGGGACGGTGGTGCCGTCACCTCAGTGAACGCGGCTGGGGCCCATGAGTCATGGTGCGTGGCGACCAACTTGGACCTTCCGACTTGTCCAGCTCGTGCAGCCCAGTGTTGTCGGGTGTCGCATCGAAGGGCGTGCCCGTTGGACGACTCTCTTGTCCGCGCTCCGATGCGACGGCGACTCCGAGGTGCGTATCGCCATGTCCGACGCGTTCAAGCCCTACCTCTACGAAGGTAGTTATCCGACGCGCCTCCGCCGACCGGGGACGAGAGGCTTGCCAAGGCGGTGGTGCAGCTAACGAACCAGCCCGCGTGGCTGCCGAATCGCGGCGCAAAGGCGCACGGTTCCACGGTCGCGTGAGCGGGGGGATCGCAGCAAAGGAGGACGTTCTGCACGGCGGGACTGAACTTCGCGCGCACCAAGGTCGGCGGCGCCGAGTCCATGTCGGCGGTCAAGCCCGCCACTGCTGACCGAGTCATGCTCAAGCGTGGACTTGGCGTTGCAGGAGACGTAGTGGCGCAGCTACACAACTTCGGGGTTCGTCAGTGGAGCATGGGGGAGCTGTCACATGAAGCGCTGCCAGTGCGGCTTGGCGGCGAAGGTCTCCTTGTAGTAGTCCGCGAGTTGCAGCCTGCTGGCGGCGCCTTCGTCGACGATCACGGTGGCTTGCTTATGGAGCTGCAGGATCGACCCGGGGCACATCGTCGTCACGGGCCCCTCGCAGACCCGGGCGACCGCGTCTGCCTTTCGGTTCCCTTGGGCCACCAGAACGACGTGACGGGCGCGCATGATGGTGCCCAGGCCTTGGGTCAGGCAGTGGCGCGGCACATCTTCCAGGGTGGGGAAGAACCGGCGGTTGTCACGCCGGGTGCTCTCGGTGAGGGTCTTGATCCTTGTGCGGGAGCCCAGCGACGAGCCGGGTTCGTTGAACCCGATGTGACCGTTGGTGCCCACCCCGAGGATCTGCGCGTCGATGCCCCCTGCTCGACGGATCTTGTCTTCGTAGTCGGCGGCCGCGGCCGGGATCTCAGCGGCGAATCCGTCGGGCGTGTGTACCCGGTCGGGCGACAGACCCAACGGCTCGGCGGCGTCGCGACTGATGACGGCTCGGTAGCTTTGCGGGTGTCCCTCGGGCAGGCCGACGTACTCGTCGAGCGCGAAAGCGGTTGCCGTGGTGAGGTCGAGGGTTCCGGCGTCGACGCGCCGGGCCAGGGCCCGGTAGGCCGAGACCGGCGAGGACCCGGTCGCCAGGCCCAAGACGACATCGGGTCCGGTTTCCTCGACGATGTGGGCGATCTTGGCGGCGGCAGCTTGGCCCACCGCGTCGTCGTCGGCGAGGATCACGACTTCCATGAGCTGGCTCCGTCTTGGCGTAAGGTTGGCGGCCGTCTCCGTGCGGAACGGACCGGGCGTTTAGTGCGAGGAGCAGGGGACGTCGTTATGCGCGGGCGCGACGTCATTGACCGCGGCGGCGAAGCGGCGGGTGATGCTCGTGGGGTGGGTGATGGCCGAGCCGACCACTACGGCGTGAGCGCCGAGCCGGAGGGCGTGGGCGGCCTCATCGGGAGTGGTGATCCGTCCTTCGGCCAGCACCGGGACCGGACTCATCGCCACCAGCTGCTGGAGGAGGTCGAAGTCCGGGCCGTCGGTAGGTGGTCGGGCTCCGGTGTAGCCGGCGAGGGTGGTACCGATGCAATCTGCTCCGGCGGCGATGCTCGCGGCGGCATCCGCCACGGAGCCGCAGTCGGCCATCGCCAAGGCACCGTGATCGTGAATAGCGTCGATGCACTCGATCAGGGTGCTGTCATCGGGGCGGGGCCGGGTGGTGCCGTCCAGCGCGACGACCTCAGCTCCGGTGGAGGCGACTTCGATGCAATCGTCGCACGTCGGTGTGATGAACACGCCTCCGTTGCCGCGCTTGACGAGGCCGATCATCGGGACCGACACCGCGGCGCGGATGGAGTGGAGGTCCTCGATCCCTTGGGCCCGGATGGCGGCGGCGCCACCGTCGGCGACCGCGCGGGCGACGGCCGTCATGATGGCCGGGTCGCGCATGGGTTCCCCCGGGTAGGCCTGGCAGGACACCACCAGGCGCGAGCGGATCTCCTCCAGCACTGGCGTTCTCATGCCGAGCTCCTTTGTCGTCGGGCGTAGTGGGCCACTCCGCGAAGCGCGAGCCAGTGACCGGCGTCGGAGACGACGAGCGGCATTCCCTCGAGGGC
Source organism: Terrabacter sp. P5_B1 (assembly GCF_056400505.1). Taxonomy (NCBI): domain Bacteria; kingdom Bacillati; phylum Actinomycetota; class Actinomycetes; order Micrococcales; family Intrasporangiaceae; genus Terrabacter; species Terrabacter sp. P5_B1. The sequence continues at coordinate 2,940 of NZ_JBFULD010000070.1, read as the reverse complement.
CGGGATCAAGGTGGTGGTGAACGCTTCGCGCATCGGGTCCTGCCAGCGTGGGCCGGAGTTGGAGACTCCTCCGGCGATGACTACGACGTCCGGGTCGAACGCGTTGGCGAGTCCCGCGGCAGCCTCTCCGACGGCGCCAGCGGCGAGCGTCACGGCCGCGGCGGCGACGGGGTCCTGGTCGGCTCGTTCGACGACGTGGCGTGCGGATCTGACCGTCGGGTCGCCGGAGTTGGCGAGGTACCACCGGTGCATTCCCGCGCCGCTGCCGATGGCCTCGAGGTGGCCGACGCGTCCGCAGTAGCAAGGTATTCCGGCGGCTTGGGCGACGGGTACGTGCCCGAAGTGACCGGCTGCCCAGTGGCTGCCCTGCAGGGGAGCGCGGTGCTGGACGTAGGACCCTCCGACCCCGGTCCCGACGGCGAGGACCACGGCGGACTCGTGCCCCACCGCCTCCCCGTAGACCGCTTCGCCGATCGCGAAGGCGTGCCCGTCGCCGATCGCGGTGGTGGGGAGGCCGACGGCGCGCCTGACGTGACCGGCGAGGTCGGTCCCGGCCCAACCGCGGATGCTCGCTGTTGCCCCGAGCACGGTTCCGCGTACCGAGTCGATGACGCCTGCGCTGGAGATCCCCACGCGGTCGACACCGCGGCGGTCGAGACGACCCAGCGCGTTCACCACCTGCGCGATCACCGCGTCGGGTCCGTCGGATCCCGGGGTGGGCAGGACGACGGGCTCGCCCTCGAGGGCGCCGTCGTCGCGGACGGATGCCGCAGCGATTTTCGTGCCGCCGATGTCCACGGCCCAGGAGGTCACGAGGCCCTCCCTACGCCGATCTGGAAGTTGTATCGGTCGCCTCGGTAGGTCGTCACGGCCTGCTCGAAGGGTTGGCCGCGATCGGTGTAGGTGACACGGCTGACTTGGATGGCCGCCGCCCCGACGGCCTGGTCCAGGAGGCGCGCCTGATCCACGTCGAGGTTGACGGCCCGGATGGTCTGGGCTGCTCGGTCGATGACGATGCCTGCCTCGGCGACCTGCTCGTAGATGGAGTGGTCGAAGTCGAGCACGGAGGAGCCGAGCAGGTCGATGACGAGGTAGATCGTCTCCAGCGCCATCGGCACACCGTCGGCGAGGCGGAGGCGGCGCAGCTTCCGCAGTGCCGCCCCCGGTGCCACCTGCAGGGTCGAGGCGAGTTCAGGCGGCGCTGGGACGGCCTCGTTGGAGATGACCCTGCTCGACGGCTCGAGTCCGCGTTGCCGCATGTCCTCGCTGAAGCCGGTCAGGCGGAGGGTCTTCGAGAAGACCTCCGGGTCCGCGACGTAGGTGCCCGAACCCTGGATGTTGTAGACCCGTCCCTTGCCCAGCAGCACCCGAATGGCTTGGCGCACGGTGCTGCGGCTCATCGAGAACTCCGCCATGAGCTCGCGCTCGGTGGGCAGCGCGGCGTGAGGGGGCATGGGGGCGATCCGATCCTCGAGCGTTGATGCGAGCTGCTCGTACTTGCTCGGCGTGGCGCCGCCACGAGGCAGGTCGTTCATCCCTTGACCGCTCCTGAGGACAGGCCACTGACCAGGTATCGCTGGGCGAAGACCGCGAAGAGGATCGGTGGAAGTGTGGACAGCAGGGTAGCGGCCGAGATGTCCCCCCACCGAATGCCGGTGCTGGTGACGAAGTTCGCGGCTCCGAGCGTGATCGGGGTGGCGTTGGAGGACGAGAGGACGAGCGCGAAGAGATAGTCGTTCCACGAGAAGATGAACACCAGCACAGCGACGGCCACCAGTGACGGTGCCAGCATGGGGAGCACGACCGACCGCAGCGTCCGATAGGTGCCGGCACCGTCGACCCAGGCCGCCTCCTCGACCTCGAGCGGGATGTCCCGGAACCCCGCGCTCAGGAGGATGATCCCCAGTGGGAGGTTGAGGAAGGTGTTGGCCAAGATCAGTCCCGGGATCGTGTCGAGCAGCTGAAGGTTGGACATGAGGAGGAAGTACGGGATCGCGAAGAAGATGGCCGGGAGCAGGCGCAGGGCGCTGGAGGAGTTCATGATGAACCGGCCACCGAAGCCCAGGCGGATCGCAGCATACGTGCTGGGAACGGCGATGAGCAGGACCAGGGCAACGGTGCCCAGCGCGATGAGCGCCGAGTTCATGAAGAACCGGGGGAAGTCGTAGCCGGCTGCACCAAGGGCGTTGGCGTAGTGCTCTGTCGTGGGGGTGAAGGTGGCCAGAGCGCCGCGCCCGATGTCACCTTCGGACTTCAGGCTGACCAGGATCGCGTTGAGCCAGGGGATGTTCACGAGGAGCGCGATCAGTCCGGCCGCGGCGGTCACCCCCCACAGTTTCCCGCGGCCGCGGCCGCGATCGCGGGTGGTGCCGACGGAGCGGGTCGAGGCCCTCGGCCCGGATGTGGCGACGGTGCTCATCAGCTCTTCTCCGATCGGGCGATGCGCTTGACGAGGATCGGCACCAGTGGGATGAGGGCGATCATGATCACCGTGGATCCTGCGGCGGCGAGTCCGAAGTTCCCGGACTCGAATGCTGTTTTGTAGATGAAGATGCTCAAGGTGGTGGTCGAGGTGCCTGGCCCTCCGGCGGTGAGGACGTAGATCACGTCGAACGTGCGGATCGCGTCGATCAGGCGGAGGAAGACGGCCGCGAAGATGATCGGCTTCATGATCGGCAGGGTGATTGAGAGCAAGGTCCGCCAGCGTCCGGCCCCGTCGATCTGGGCGGCCTCGAGCAGGTCAGTGGGGAAGGACTGCAGCCCGGCATAGATGATGAGGAAGGTGAAGGGCGTCCACTGCAGGATGTCGAGCAGGACGATCATCGGCACGATCGTGTCGGGGGCGAACAACGAGACGTCAAGCCCGACTTTGGACAGCAGCGCCGGCACCAGGCCGATGTCGCCGTTGAGGAGGAGGCGGAACATCACCCCGAGCAGCGC
>NZ_JBFULD010000069.1:0-14283 GCF_056400505.1 Terrabacter sp. P5_B1 | reverse complement strand
GCGTGCGCCCACCCCCGACTTCACGGCATACGACCGCGAGGACGTCGAGGACGGCCCGGCCGGCGGCTACTGGCCCGAGGAGGAGTGGGACGAGGAGGAGCCCGCCCCCCGAGAGGGCGACCCCCGGATCGGCCTGCCGATGCGCACCGGGCTGCTGGCCGCGGTCAGCGCCGCCTGGATCGGCGCCCTCATGGCGTGGCCGGGCATCGCCGTCGTCGCGCTCGTGGCCCTGTCCGCGCTCGCCCGCGCCACCGACCGCTCCGTCACCGCCCTCGTGCTGCGGCGCTACGACTTCGGGCGCCGGCGCAGTGACGTGCCGTTCGCGGTCGTCTCGAGTCCGTGGCACCTCGTCGTCGGCACCATCGCGACCGTGGTGGGGCTGCTGCTGCCCGTCGCCGTGGCGCTGGCCGGTGTGTTCGCCACCGCCCTGCTCCTCGCCGGCACCCAGGGCACCGAGCTCGGCCCCGGCGCGCCGATCAGCCTCGCCGTCGGCGGCGTCCTCAGCCTGCTCATGCTGTGGTGGGGGCCGGGTGGTGCCTCGCTCCGGCGCGGGTCGCGCTCCATGGTGCGGCGCCTCGTGCCAGTCGGCCTCGCGTCCCAGATCGTGGGCGGCCTCCTGCTCGTCCTGGGCCTCGTCGCTGCCCTGGTGGCGCTGCGACACGGGGCGAGCCTCACGTGGAAACCCTTCTCCGGCAGTCCATTCGGTCGCTGACGACTGGACTGCTGCGACCTTGCCGCGGTTCGGCGGCGCCTGTGGACCCGGCCAGCGACAGCTGTGTCGCCCCAGTGCGCCCTAGCGCACCCGTCTGACCAGCGGCTCCGAAAAAAGATCACGGAAGTGTCTCGGCTTGGGTTGTGCGACGTGACAACCTCACGTACCGTCAGTGCTCGGCGGAACCCGGCCTCTGGCCGGAGCGGGAACTGCACCCTTGGTTCCCGGCTCGCTTCGTCGCGTCCGGCTCCACACGTACGCTCCCACAACTTCACATGGACACCCATCAATCCGTTTCCCTGAGCGCGCCGAGCCTCGCCAGCCAGGGATGTAGCCCACACCCGTGGGCCGGGCGAGGACGGGGGACCCAGTGTGGCCAGTGAGTGCATGTGTGTCGAAGCACGTGTCAATGAGGACGAGACCTGGCCTTGGGGTGAAGTCGCATCTGCGACGGGGCACCTGACGCCCCAACCCGACAGCTAACCCCGCAGGCGCGCGTCAGGAAGGAATCACCACCATGCAGTACCTGTCCAAGCATGCTGCCGCCAAGAAGATCTCGGTCAAGCAGCGCATCGCGGGAGTCGGCATCGCCGGAGCGGCCACCCTCATCGGCGGACTGGCCACGGCCGGATCGGCCAAGGCATCCTCGGTCTGGGACGCCGTCGCTGCGTGTGAGTCCAGCGGCAACTGGGCCATCAACACGGGCAACGGCTTCTACGGAGGCCTGCAGTTCACGCCGAGCACGTGGAGCGGCTTCGGCGGCACGGCCTATGCCCCGCGCGCCGACCTCGCCTCCAAGGCCCAGCAGATCGCGATCGCGCAGCGCGTCCTCGCTGTCCAGGGCCCAGGCGCCTGGCCGGTGTGCTCGGTCCGCGCCGGTCTGACGCGTGCCAACGGCGGCGCGACGTCGAGCCAGATCACGGTCTCGCGTTCCACCTCGCGCGCGCCGCTGACGACGACGAGGAAGGTCACCACCTCGACCTCGACCGTCAAGAAGTCGGTCAGCAAGAAGAAGACGTACGCCGTCGCGCCCGCTGCCAGGAACACGGCCAAGGGCGCCCAGATCACCGTGCACAGCGGTGACACCCTGGGCAAGCTGGCCCAGCGCTACCACGTGGCCGGTGGCTGGATGGCCCTCTGGAAGGCGAACGGAGCGCGCGTCACCAACCCGAACCTGATCTTCGTGGGTCAGACGCTGCGTCTTCCGTGAGTTTTTGGTACAACTGAGCCGGACGGCCCCGCGCGACCAACCCCTGGGTTGCGCGGGGCCGTTTTCTCGTTCCCGGACGTCGAGCTTGTCGCACTTGTGACGCGTGGCCGGGCCCTCGGTTTGCACGCATGCCGCTCGGCTCGGTTACGCTTTCGCCCGTCCGCGGCGCTCGCGCTCGGGCGTGCTGGCGTGGCGCAATTGGTAGCGCACCTGTCTTGTAAACAGGCGGTTAGGGGTTCGAGTCCCCTCGCCAGCTCTCTGACCAGCACAAACATGCTTGGTGCTCGGCTCCTCACCCGGTCACCCACTTCTTTGCCCACCTTTTTCGCGTGCCGGCAGGATCGTCAGGGGATCGGCTGACTCCAAGGCCGCGAGCACTCGTGGGTCAGCGAGACCGCGACCGAGGTAGACGTCCAGCGACATCGACACCCGCGTGTGCCCGAGCTGGTCGGCGATCATGCGACCGGTTGCGCCCATCTCATCGAGGACGGTGGCGGTGGTCTGGCGCCAGGCGTGCGCGGTGACCCAGTCCAGGCCGACCGCCTCGCGCGCCTCCTGGAGGAAGCGGCTGACGTTGCGGGGGTCCCGGAAGTCACCGTCGATGGTGCCGAAGACGGGTCGTTCGGGGTCGTAGAGCGTCTGAGCGCGTCGCTGGAGCATCGTGACGCACCAGACCGGAAGTCGCAGGCGCCTCTGACCCGCCTCCGATTTCGTCCCCTTGCGGATGAGGCCTCGGCCGGTGACGCGGATGAGGGTCGAGGAGACCGCGATCGTGGCCGTATCGAAGTCCACCTCGGACCAAGTGACCGCCAACGCTTCCCCGATGCGGAGCCCGGTTGCGAGGAGGAACGCGGGCAAGTCGAGCAGGTCGCGTTCCATGGCCTTCTGGTTGCCAGCGACGCCGATGAACCACTGTGTGCGCTCCTCGACCGTCAGTGCGCGAGGCTGTCGTTGCGGTCTGACGCGGAGACGTTCGACCTCTCGCGCGCAGCTGCTTGGTGCGTTTGCGCCACTTGGGGACCCCTGTAGTCAGGTCGGCCCGTGTGGTGCAGCCGCTGCGTGTCGCGGAGAGCCAGAACGGGAACGCGGGCGTACCCTGCCCAACTCGGCTCTGGGCCAGATGCCGCGTCCACCGCTCGGTCAAGGCGGTGTCCAACCCGAAGCCGCCGCGACGATCCCGCGCCTGGCGCCATTGCGCCGTTGAAGCGCGTATGCGCCTATCCCACTTGCCGAGGGGCGTCCGGGTCGCCAGGAGGACCTGCGGGGGATCCCTCGTTCTGTCAGACTCGGGTGCATGGGTTGGCTGGAGTCGCTGRGGCCCAGATCCGGTGACGCAGAGCGGCGCACCCCGTCGGCGCTGGAGGCTGCTGGCCGTCAGCATCCCGGTCCGATTGGCCGAGTCGTGCTTGACATCGCGCTCGAGGGTCTCGGACCGATCCGGTCGGCGGTCCGGGTCGCCGAGGCCGCGCTGCGTGATTCCGAAGATTCCGAGGAGGCCATCGAGGCGCTGGTGCGGGCTCATCTCGCTCTCGGCGCTGTGGGTGGTTTCTTCACCGGCGTCGGCGGCTACGTGACGCTGCCCGTCGCGCTGCCGGTGAATCTTGCAGAGTTTTACGTCATCGCCACTCGCATGGTCGGGGGCATCGCCGTTGTCCGCGGCTACGATCTGCGCCAGCCTGAGGTGCGCACCGCGGTGCTGCTGACCCTCGTCGCCTCGCGCTCGGACGAGGTGCTTGCCAAGGAAGGCTTCGGAGCCGGCACGCTGTCGCGGATCGGGCTGCGCCGAATGCCGCCGGGCGCATTGATGCTCGTCAACAAGGCCATCTTCTTCCGCCTGCTGCGGCGCGTGAACAAGCGCCTCTTCTGGAACCTCGGCCGCGGTGCGCCGCTCCTGGGCGGGGGCGCCGGCGCCGCGTTGGACTGCTGGATGATGGCGCGCATCGCCGGACAGGCCCTGGTGGAGTTCCCGCGTCTGGACGCGCATGCTCAGTGAATATGGTGAGCCCGGGCCTCGTGGCTGGAGATGTGGCGCGTTCGATCTCGCACGCTCGGCCGCATAGATGACGCACTCATCTGACGCTCGTCGCTGGACGTCCCACCATGCCGTGGACAGGTCGACGCCGCCCTTGGCCGGACGTTCACGTTGATCGGTGACCCGGTGAGGGTTTTCACGGCAGTCGCGGTGCGTCACGCTGCGAGTGTGACCTGATGAAACCAAGAAGACCGGAAGGAAGTCGTGGCATGCGCACACCCCCGCTGAGATCCCGCCTCATCGCCGAGGCACTCGGCACCTTCCTGCTCGTCTTCGGCGGCTGCGGCACCGCCGTCTACGCCGCAGTCTTCCTCCAGCCGAACGCCGGCGGCGGCGCCGGGACCAGCGTTCAGGTCGGCGTCGGTCACGTCGGTGTGGCCCTCGCGTTCGGGCTGACCGTCATGACCATGGCGTATGCCGTGGGCCACGTGTCCGGCGCCCACTTCAACCCCGCCGTCACGATCGGAGCCGCGGTCGCGCAACGCTTCCCGTGGAAGGACGTCCCCGCCTACGTCATCACCCAGGTGGTTGCCGGGCTGCTGGCCGGCCTGGCCCTGTGGGGGATCGCAAGCGGCAAACCCGGCTTCGAGGTGACCGGGAACCTGGCAGCGAACGGTTACGGCGAGCACTCGCCCGCCGGATACAGCCTCATCTCGGTGCTCTGCGCCGAGGCGCTGCTGACCGCGTTCTTCCTTGTCATCATCCTGGGGGCCACCGATGACCGGGCGCCGATCGGGTTCGCGCCGTTGGCAATCGGCCTCGGGCTCACGTTCATCCACCTCGTCTCGATCCCGATCAGCAACACCTCCGTCAACCCTGCCCGCTCCACCGCGGTCGCCTTCTTCAACGGCAACGGTGCACCCGGGCAACTGTGGGCCTTCTGGGTGGCACCCATCGTCGGTGCAGCGATCGCCGGCGCCACGTACCACCTGCTCACAGGCGTCGACCGACGCTCCGAGGAGATCACCGGCATTGTCGACCCCAAAGACCTCACCGGCAGCTAGAACTCAGCGGGTCCGGCGACCTTCCGCGTTCCAGCAGGGCCGCAGTAACACCCCGGCGGCCTCGGCAGTGGATCCTGCTGGCGGCGCGGACAAATCCGACTGACGAACATCCGCTCAAGCCGGCTGCCCGTGCGTGTCGCATCGCGCTTCAGCAACAGCTGCTAGTGGCCATCAAGACAGGACGCAGAGTCAGAGCTCGTGTCCTGTGTCACCTGGTGTGCGGCATCGGTGCGCCACCTGATGCGCGACATGGAACACGGATCTAGAGGAGCGACCTTGAGAGCAGAGCCCGGCAGGACTAGCAGCAGGCGATGGCACTTGGGGCGACGTCAGCGGCGGCTTCGGTGCTGCAGGAGCCGGTGGCGTCGGACGACTCTGGGCCGCTGAACGTGATGCTGTCTGCGAGGACCGTGTAGACCTCCCACCGCTCGCCGTTCGGGGTGCCCTCGACCCAGAACTTGTCCTGCTTGGCGAAGCAGCACGTCGTGCCGCGCTCGTCGATGGTGGCGAGGCCATGCTCGGACAGTCGGGTCTGCTCGGAGTCGACGGTGTCGACGTCGGCGACCTCGACGCCGAGGTGGTTGATGCTGCCGCCTTCTCCGGGGTTCTCGATGAGGACGAGCTTGAGCGGTGGCTGCGCGATGGCGAAGTTGGCGTAGCCCGGCCGGACTTTCGCAGGCTCGGAGCCGAACAGAGCGGAGTAGAAGGTGATCGAGGCCTGCAGGTCCTCGACGTTGAGGGCGAGCTGGATGCGGCTCATGGGGTAACTCCTTCAGAAATCGATGAGCGTCGATGTGTAGATGGGTCGAGGTTGCACCTACTCATAGACATCTGTCAATATCGATGCGTGTCGAACTCTTCGATGTTGACCTTGACGCCCGTCGAGGCCGTGGCGTGCTGCTCACCGCTCAGCCGTGAACCGATGAGCCAGGAGGCTGCCGAGCTGATCGCACCGCTTCTCAAGGCGCTGGCCGACCCGGTACGTCTGCGCCTGCTCTCGCTGGTGGCCTCGCATGAGGGCGGGGAGGCGTGCGTGTGCGACCTCAACGACGCGTTCGAGCTGTCGCAGCCAACGATCAGCCACCACCTCAAGGTGCTCCACGAGGCCGGCTTGCTCGAGCGGGAGAAGCGCGGCGTCTGGGTCTACTACCGCTCCAGCCCGTCCGCACTGTCCTCGCTGGCGACCCTGATCTCCGGCACCGCCTCGTGAGGTTGCGACAGAAGGTCGCGGCCGAGTTCGTCGGCAGCACGTTCCTCGTCGCCGCCGTCATCGGCTCGGGTATCGCCGCCACCCGGTTGTCCCCGCACGACGTCGGCCTGCAGCTGCTGCAGAACTCCGTCGTCACCGGCGCCGTCCTCGTCGCACTGATCCTGGCGCTGCACCCGGTCTCGGCCTCGTTCAACCCGGTCATCACCGTCCTCGAGCGAGTCCTCGGGACGATCCCCTCCCGAGTGGCTGCCGCCCTCATCGGCGCGCAACTGGCCGGGGCCGCGGTCGGCGCGGTGGTCGCGAACCTCATGTTCGACCTGCCCGCTGTCTCGGTGTCCGGTCACGTCCGCTCCGGCACCGGGCTGTGGCTCGGCGAAGTCGTCGCGACGCTCGGCCTGGTCGTCATCGTGTTCGGCACCCTGCGCGGCACCGACCACAGCCGCGTCGCCTACGCCGTGGGCGGCTACATCACCGGCGCGTACTGGTTCACCAGCTCCACGTCGTTCGCCAACCCCGCCGTCACGATCGCGCGCACCCTGTCCGACACCTTCGCCGGCATCGCACCCGCCAGTGTCCCCGCCTTCGTCCTCGCCCAGCTCGTCGGCGGCGCAGCCGGACTCGGCGTCGTCGCCGTCCTGCACCCCCGACGCCGCGGCGCCGCAGCGTCCGCTGCCTGAAAGGCAACCTCTAATGACCGACGCGACCACCACCGACCGACCCACCGTCCTGTTCGTCTGCGTGCACAACGCCGGCCGCTCACAGATGGCCGCCGGCTACCTGCAGCACCTCGCCGGCGACCGCATCCAGGTACTGTCCGCCGGATCCCAGCCGGCCGAACACGTCAACCTCGTCGCCGTACAGGCCATGGCCGAAGAGGGCATCGACATCACCACCGAGAGCCCCAAGGTGCTCACCGACGCCGCCGTCCAGCGGGCCGACGTCGTGGTCACCATGGGCTGCGGCGACGCCTGTCCCTTCTACCCCGGCAAGCGTTACGAGGACTGGGTCCTGGACGACCCTGCAGGCCAGGACCTGGCGCACGTCCGCCCCATCCGCGACGAGATCCGCAACCGCATCCAGACGCTCATCAACCAGCTCACTCCCGATGAGGAGGGGTGATCAGATGACGGCTCGCCGTGAGCTCGTTCAGGCGTTGTGGACGCCGCTGAGTGTGAGCTGGTGGCGGTGGTACTGATAATGCTGGGTGGCGTAGTGCAGGACGTCCTGGATCGTCATGTAGTCCTTGAAGTATGGGTCCCAACCGACGGGGAAGTGCATTCCGCGGGCTAGCTGCTGCTCACTGGAGCGTTCAAGCGTCCGAATGAGGCTGGCGGTCACGCGGTCCATCACGCCTTCCATCCCTCGCCGCCGCAGCACAGTTGCGCCGCCGAGTGAGCCGACGTAGTTAACGACGTGGAACTGGCGGGTCGCGGCGTTGAGTCCGGCGGCGAACTGACGCGACCATGACGCCGGGAGGCGCGCGAAGACCCCCACCAGCCAGAGCAAGTTCCGCACGAGCAGGTAACCGAACAGCATGTGGAACAGCAGCTGCTCGTTGGTCCATTTGGTACCTTCGCTCGACTGGCGCAGCTCCCGGCGCGAGGCCGAGTCCAGCAGGGCGTGGAAGTCATCGCGGGCGGCCCCCAGCTCTTGGACTATCGACTCGGGTGTCATGTCTACTCCAACGCCGTGGTCTCTGACGCTAGCCCGCGAAGGCGGCGCGTGGGCCCACGCGGCCGGACTTACTCGTGGCCCCAACCGGTTCTCCGGCGTAATCCACCACTCAGGGCTTCCGACGTCATGTGACGTACCGAGTCGACGAGCGCTCAACGCCGCTGGGCCGTTCGGTGTTTGAAGCCTGTCAAGCATCCCCCGAGACAGGACATCGGTGTTTGAAGCCGCGCCGTGAGGATTTTCTGTACTGGCTCAAGCTGCGCCTCCGGCGCAGAAAAGCGGGGACCCGCGTCGGGGACCCCGCGCTGCGGGCGGCGCTGGCGCGCCGTCCTCGCGCACCCCACCGCCCCCACGCTTTCTACAAAGGCATGGCGGCGCCCGGCCGGTCGGCATCGACCTGACGCGCCTTCTGCGCGGCACCTTGGTGACTCGCCAAGTACGCGTCACTGCGCAGACCCGCGTGGCTGGCGGAGCCAATCGCGGCACCCACCTCTTTGCCCACCTCTTTCGAGTCGAAGCGCCCAGCAGACCCGGCAGCCGACAGCAGAGATCGAGCTCCCGAACACGCTCAGCGCCAAGGATTTCGCCAAGACAACAAGGGCCACCAATAGCCCCGGACACAAACAGGGGGTTAGGGGTTCGAGTCCCCTCGCCAGCTCGGTGCTCGACCCCGTCGATAGGCCCTGACCTGCGGTTTCGCGGGCATGGGGCCAGTTGCGTGGCGAGGACAGGGGTGGACCAGCCAGAAGGGCCGCCGCCCCGCAGGCTCGACGTCGTGTTGACGTCTCGCACTCCCTCCGTGCCTCTTTCCTGTCTGTCCCCTGTCGACTCATCGCTGCCTTGAGCGGCAGGTGCGGCCCTCTAAGGTCTCAGCGCGGTCAGGGCGGCCTCAGCGGCAGACAGCCGTGTCGCGTACGCGGGGTCGTTGGCCCGGTTGGTCAACTCATAAGGGTCGGTGTTCAGGTCGTAGAACTCCTTGAATCCTCGGGCGTACACGATGTACTTGTACTGCTGGCTCTTGACCGCCTGCCAAAAGTTGGTCCGGCGGGGGCCCTCCATGAAGACCCACGTCCGGGCAAGGGTGGCCTGCGGGTCGGTGAGGAGGGTCTTCAGGCTGAGGCCGCGGGCGCCCGGCATGGTGGTGCCTCCATCGCGATGGTCGCGGTGCGCACCGAGGGGCTGCGTGAGCTGACTCCTGACGGTGAGCTCGAGGCCCTGCGGATGTTGGCCGACCGCCGCGACGACCTGGCCCAACGTCCGGTGCAAACGGTGAGCCGACTGCAGCGGCTGCTGTCGGAACTCGTTCCAGGACAACGGAAGCGAGACCTGTCTGCGCTGCAGGCCAACGCGATCTCGGCCTCAGTGCGGCCACGGGACGTTGCCGGGAAGACCCGCCGTCGGATGGCCGCCGAGGAGCTGGGCGACCTGGTCGCGGGCGATGGGAAGCTGAAGATGATCAAGGCCGAGCTGCGAGCTGCGGTCCTGGCTCGCGGGTCGAGCCTGATGGACCTCACCGGTGTCGGACCGGCAGGGGTGTGGCGGAGCACACCCCCGGCGGCTGAGGCTTCGGGGTCCACCTCGACCACGAACGGCGCGATCACAGGCACTCGGGTGGTTGGCCTCCGTTCCAGGCGAAGATCCGCTTGAAGGGTGTTGCCAGTGGCTTTGTGTAACGGCGTCAGCGATTGACCGACAGCCTTGGACAGCGAGGTCGTCGACCCAGCGGTGACCCGCTGACCGTCGTTCGGTCGTCGTCGCTGGGGCTGCAGTCCAGCGACAGGGGGGACCCGGTGGTGGGGATGCGGCCTCGCGACTTCCTCGGATGCCGCTTATCGGCTGGCTCACCCCGATTTGACAGGTTCGTCCCCTGTCGACATGGTAGTAAGACGTAGCGACGCGACTGCCTCTGAGTGCAGTCGCCGGTGAAGCCCGCAATCGGGCGCTTCCCGAGAGTCTAAAGACAGGCCGTCGTCACACCGGGTTCTACGAGCCCGTCGAGACTCCACTTTGAGGACTTCACCTTGTCGACACGCCAGCACGACGACACCACCACCGAGACGGCCATCAGCCACTCCACCGAGACCCGCCCGGCCCGCAAGACCACCGAGCTGATCGCGTACCTCGCGACCGTGCTCGCCGTCGCCATCACCGCCCTGGTGGTCAGCGACGACGGCAACAACACCGCTGACCCGTTCAGCGCCGAGCAGGCCCTGCGTTACATCACCTTCCTGACCATCGGGTACATGATCGCCCGCGGGCTCGCCAAGTCCGGGACGCGCGGACACGCCCGCGACAACCGCTGAGCTCCGCTCTTGCTACGCCCCGCCGCCCGAAAGGGCAGTGGGGCGTAGCGCGTTTCCACCCAGCTCCACGCCGTCGGACCTGGCAGGACAAAGTCCGGCGACGACGGGAAAGGCTGGGGCGAACCGACAACTGTGGGTCCCTGTCCCCTTGAGGATCGAGCACATCACGGGCTGCGGCCGGCCCCCGCGGCAACGCGCCGCGGCGCTTGGCGCACACTTCGTCAGGTTCTAGGTTCCCCGTCATGCCCCCTCCCGATGACGACGGACGCGGACAACCCTCCACCGCGGACGCCGGTACGACGGCGGACGATGACCGGCTGGCGCTCCAGTTGAGCGACTTCGCGTGGCGAGCGCAGTCCGAGGACGACTCGGGCTTGATGCTGGATGAAATCGTCCGGGCGGCCGTGAAGCTGATCCCGGGCGTCGACGAGGCCTCCATCAGCGTGGTCGTCGGGCGGCGCGACGTGACCTCGCAGCACCGGTCGGGCGACCTGCCGGCGAAGGTTGACGCTGTGCAGAGCGAGACAGGGCAGGGTCATGCCTGGATGCAGCCTACGAGCACGAGACGGTCCGCGTGCCGGACATGGCCGCTGAGGACCGGTGGCCCAAGTTCGCCGCTCGAGCTTGTGGGTGGACAACGACGACCTAGGCGCGCTCAACCTCTACAGCCGCAGCGCCGACAGCTTCACGGACGAGTCGGAGCACGTCGGGCGGCTCTTCGCCAGCCACGCCGCGGTGGCCTTCGCGGGCGCCGACAAGGTCCACCACCTCAACGTCGCCCTCGCCCGGCGGGACCTGATCGGGCAGGCCAAGGGCATCCTGATGGAACGCTTCAAGATCACAGCGGACCAGGCGTTCAGCATCTTGGTGCGGGTCAGCCAGGACAGCAACCGCAAGCTCTTCGACCTCGCCGAGGAGCTGGCCCAGACCGGGCACCTCGCCGAGAGGTGATCCCGCTCCCGGTAGCGGCGGCCACCGGAGGGGTCGCAACTGCCCACCGGCACGCCAACGCCGGCCACCCTGTTGAGCCCAGACCGTGACGCTGCCGCCCATGGACCACCGGCCACGGCGACACCAAGCTACCGCTCAGCGGGTCGGGAACGCCTTACGGGGCGGATCCTGCGCAGCGGCGCGCTGCTCCTCTTCGTCATGAGCGGAGGCGGTCGGAGGCGAGAGCMGCCGCGTGTTCAGCTGGTGGCGTCGTGGGACAGCAGGTGCCGCTCGAGCATCGCGGCGCACGTATCCGCGCGATCGGGCAGCATCTTCTTCGCCGCGCTGAGGACCAGCGAGCACAGCTCGAGCGCCTCCCACACCCGCACGCGCCCCTCGGTGACGGGCGCGTGCTCCCGGTAGGCGGCGAGAAAGACCTCGGCGAGGGAGTCGACGCGGAGCGAGCGCGCCTCGAAGGCGGGCGAACCGGGCGCGACCTGGTCGGCCGCCTTGTTGACGGCGGTGTGGCGCACCTTGGCGAAGAACCGCGCGATGTCCACGGCCGGCTCTGCCTGAGCCGCCTTGTCGAAGTCGATGAGGCCGAGACCGCCGTCGTCGAGGAGGAGCACCTGTGCCGGCCGGAAGCTGCCGTGCGCGGGGGCGGCAGGGTCGGGATCGACGTGCCCGCCCGCCTGGCCGATGCGTTTCAAGGCCGTACCGGTGAGCCGGTCCAACCACGGGACGACGGCTGAGAGCCTGGCCTGCTTGGCCTCGACGGCGGCGAGCTCCTCGGCCCAGACCGTCGTCTCCCCGCCGCTGACGCCGCTCGTGTGCAGCGCCGCCAGCCCAGCTGCCGCACCGCGGATGGCGTCGTGGACCTGCGCCGACTCCGTGCGTGCGGCGAACGAGTCGGCGAGGAGCTCCTTGAGGGTGCACCCGTGGTCGAGGTAGGACTGCACCGAGATCCCGAGTTCGTCGACGTAACCGATCGGCTCGGCGATGCGCACTGCGGGACTGGAGCGCAGCGGTGAGGCCCACAGGGCCTCCAGCACGTCGTGGCAGGCCCGACCGTGATCGACCCGATGCACCTTGGCGACGACCGTGCGCGGCCAGTCCGCCGCTGTCTCGGAGGGGGTGATGGTCAGGTCGCAGCAGACGGTGCCGCGCAGGCCGGGCTTGTAGCTCATCACCGCCGACTGGCAGCCGAGGAGCCGCACGTCGTCGCTGGCAGGACGGTAGGCGTGCAGCAGCTGCTCGAGCACGGGTCGCGCCGATGCCTCGTGAGTGATGGCGTCGAGGCCCGGCAGCTGCGCGTCGGCCGACCAGATGTGCAGGTGCAGCCGCAGGTCCGGCAGCCAGCAGGACCAGCCATCGTCGCCGAACCCGGACCCGCCCGCCGTCGTCGGGGGCGCGTCGCCGACCGGGACGAGGGCGCCGTGGGCGGAGATGGTCCGCTGCGCTCCGCCGGGGCCCTCGACCGCCAGCAGATAGGTCGCCGTCCACCGATCCCCGTCGTCTGCCGAACGCAGTCGCGTCACTCGGCAGCCGCTCAGACGCACTGTGCCCGAACGGAACTCAGGGACCTGGTGCCGCAGCGCGCTGGTCACGCTCTCGGGGTGCACGCCGCGCTCGAACCACGTCGGATCCATGCTCGCCCCTCTGTCGTCCCCTCAGGGTAGATGCCGGGACCATCCGGCTGGGCCGAGTTAATTCATTCCGGAGACATCGGGAATTCACCGATGTGACACTGAAAACGCCGAACTCACATTCACGGGACCGGGGGGGCGGCGCCGTGAGCCGTAGTGAGCGCGAGTCAGGGGGTCTCGTGAAACTCGTTCTGGTCACCGGTGCAGCAGGTTTCATCGGGAGCCACGTCGTCGAGCTGTTACTGAGCGACGGCTGGCACGTCCGGGGGGTGGACGCCCTCACGGACAGCTACGACCCTGCTGTGAAGCTGCGCAACATCTCGGGCCTGCGCGAGAACGCGTCGTTCACCCTGATTCGAGAGGACCTGACGACGGCCCGGCTGGGCCCGCTGGTCGAAGGCGTGGATGCCATCGTCCACCTCGCGGCCGAGCCGGGCGTCAGCACGTCGTGGGGCGAGTCGTTCTCGACGTACGTCGAGCGCAACGTCCTCGCCACCCAACGCCWGCTCGAGGCGGCCGCGAGCGGCCACGCCCCGCGCGTCGTCTACGCCTCGAGCTCGTCCGTCTACGGGCCGACGCTGGAGGCGATGAACGAGTCGAGCCGACTGGCTCCGCTCAGTCCGTACGGCGTGAGCAAGCTGGCCGGCGAGTGCCTGGTCGGCGCGTACGCCCACGAGCGGGGCGTCCCCACGGTGTCGCTGCGCTTCTTCTCGGTCTACGGGCCGCGCCAGCGCCCTGACATGGCGATCCACCGCTTCACCGAGGCGCTGCTCGACGGGCGTGAGGTACCGGTGTTCGGCGACCAGGTGCAGCTGCGGGACTTCACCTTCGTCGGTGACGTCGCGCGCGCGGTGGTGTCGGCCGTCGCGGCGCCCGTGCCCTCGGGCACGATCCTCAACATCGCCCGGGGCGCCCCGGTTGCCGTCCCGGACGTCCTCCACATGCTCGAGGAGGAGGTACGCGGCGAGGCGGCCGTTGCCCGCATGCCGCACCGTCCCGGAGACACTGCACAGACCCACGGCGACAGCAGGGCGGCTGCGGCAGCCCTGGGCTGGCGCGCGGCGACGGACCTGCGGCTCGGGCTCAAGCACCAGGTGGCGTGGCACCGCGGGCTGCGCGAGCACCCGCGCGAAGAGGTCGCGCCGCCCGGGACGGCCGAGGGACCCCCGGCATCGCCCCAGGGCGGGTGGGTGCGATGAGCCGTCACGAGCCGCGGATGCTCATCTACTCCCAGGACGGCTTGGGGTTGGGTCACATGCGCCGCACGTCGTTGCTCGCCGCCGAGTTCCTGCGCCAGATGCCCGGGGCGAGCGCGCTCACCCTCTCGGACTCGCCGCTGGGGCAGTTCTTCGCTACCGCCCCCGGTCATGACTTCCTCAAGCTCCCCAGCATCCGCAAGTCAGGTCCCGGGGAGTGGGAGGCGGTGTCGTTGTCGGCGTCGTTCCGGGACGTCCTCGCGCTGCGTCGACGGCTGATCTCCGGTGCGGTGCGAGAGTTCGACCCGGACATCCTCCTCGTCGACCACATGCCGCACGGGGCCATGGGAGAGCTCGTCCCAGCCC
>NZ_JBFULD010000068.1:0-19409 GCF_056400505.1 Terrabacter sp. P5_B1 | reverse complement strand
GGCGTGGGCTCGGTCCGTCCGCCGGAGGAGTTCCGTTTGGACGCGGTGTACTTCGACACGGCGGGCCTGGATCTGGCCCGCCGAGGAATGACCCTGCGACGACGCAGCGGTGGCACCGACGCCGGCTGGCACCTCAAGCTGCCCGTCAGCGGGGACACCCGCACCGAGCTGCAGGCCCCTCTCGGGCAGGCAGAGGAGACGGTGCCCCCCTCGTTGCTCACGCACGTGCGGGCCATCGTGCGGGACCGTCTGGTTGGCGCCGTCGCATCGGTGCGCACGACCCGCCGTGAGTATGCGTTGTGTGGCCCTGACGGCGCCGTCCTTGCCCGGGTCTGCGACGACCATGTGCGGGCGCACAGACTGGACGACCGGAGCCCGGAGCAGTCGTGGCGGGAATGGGAGGTCGAGCTCGACGGTGCGTCCCCGACATTGCTGGACGCCGTGGAGGCGCACCTCGTGGCTGCGGGAGCCTCACCGGCGCGGGTGTCCTCGAAGCTCGTCCGCACCATCGGTGAGCTCGCACCGGCCATTCCGGCTCCGCCCTCGAAAGACGACCTGGCCGCAGGCACTGTAGGGCAGCTCTTCGTCGCGCTTCTGACGGAACAGACGGCCAAGCTGCAACTGCGCGACGCTGGCGTGCGGGCCGGACAGGCTGGGTCGATCCATCGCATGCGGATTGCCGCGCGCCGGCTCCGGTCCGCGCTGACCAGCTTCGGCCCGATGCTCGAGCGTGCCGCCACTGATCCGGTGCGAGCGGAGCTGCGCTGGCTCGGTGAGTCCCTCGGGCAAGCCCGCGACGCGCAGGTCCTGCGTGAGCACCTGACGGGGGTGCTCGGCCAGGAACCCCCCGAGCTGGTTGTCGGCTCGGTCGCCGCGCGGATCGACGACGAGTTGAGCGCGGCATACAAGGCCGGACGCGAACGTGCCCTCCAGGCCCTCGAGAGCGAACGGTACCTTCGGATGCTCGACGCCCTCGACGAGCTGGTCAGGGCTGCGCCGCTGAGCGCGGACGCCGACACGGCCGCGGAGGAGGGCGTACGCCGGCTGCTGCGTCGCGACGTCAAACGGCTGGATCGGGAGGTTCGTGCGATCACGTCTGCGCAGGATCCCGAGGCCCGGGACGTCGCGTTTCACGAGGCGCGGAAGAAGGCCAAGCGGCTGCGCTACGCCGCGGAGGCCGCCACACCTGTCGTCGGCAAGCGAGCCCGCTCCCTGGCAGCCTCCGCCAAGAAGGTCCAGGAGGCCCTCGGGGTCCGTCAGGACTCGGTCGTCGCCCGTGAACGGCTACGTGAGTACGGGATGCAGGCTCACCTCGACGGCGACAACGCCTTCACCTTCGGCCGCCTTCATGCCTTGGAGCAGGCCCGCGCCGACCGAGCCACCGCTGACTTCGCCACCGCCTGGTCGACGTTCCGCAAGAAACAGATACCCCGCTGGGTGGGCTGAGGGCATCGGCCGGTTCGAGTTCCAGGCTGGGATTGCTGCCCGCATCAGCGGCCGGACTGGCGTGCTTCTCCTGGCCCAGATGCTCGGTGATCTGTCTCTCAGGGAAGGCCGGCGATGCTCGTGCTCGTCTCGTTGACCAGCTGAGTGTCGGTGTCAGGGAACTGGGGGAGACGTCCACGTCACGATGGCTCCCGAGGTGACGGAGCGGCTCAGGAGTAGTATGCCTTGGCCGTCAGGCATCGGTCGGCAACGACGCCGTTCCTCGCCCGCAGCGCCGCTGATCCGCCGCTCGAGCGGATGGTGCGTGGACCCGCCCGGAACGTACGTGGCACCCAACCAGTGACGCGCTCGCGACCGCGATGCCCGGACACGTAGGGGTCCGCCAGAGGGTGCGCGCCCGCCTGCCGCGCGTCTGCGCCACCCGTGTGCATCATCGGCACGCAGCCACGCCCTCGGCTCATTGTCAGAGCGCCGATACGCGGCGGAAGGGGCTATATCGACGCGCGCCTGGAGGCGGACTTAGCGTGTAGGGGTGATGTTCAGTCGAGACGTTCGCGAGCGCGTTGCCGGCGGCGAGGTCACGGTCTCGATCAGGCTCTGGAGCAGGCCGCAGGTCAAGGTGCGAGGCCGCTACCGGACTGCCGGCGTCGTCATCGAGATCGACTCTCTCGAGGTGCTGCCTTTCTCGGCCGTGACCGACGACGACGTTGCCGCATCAGGCGAGGCCGATCGCGAGTCTCTTCGGGACAGGGCGGCCCACGCCGGGCCGATCGGCGAGAACACCCTTGTCCACCGAGTCAAGTTCCACGTTGTGTAGCTACAGGCGGCTGCTAGACGATTGCCGACAGGATCGGTGTCTGGCCAGACTCGGTCCAGGTGCCCGGCGGGAGGCTCTCCAAGCGGCTGCCCACTGGCTGATTGGTGTGGCTCTCTTCCGGTCTGCAGTCCGTCGGGCACCGTGACGAGGCGTGGCTCGAAAGGGGACTGCCCAGCTCATAGCAGCACTGCCCACCTCGCCGTCCTTACCGGCACGAGGTGAAGCAGGAGGAAGGCTATGACGACGGTGATTATCGGGGTCGACCCCCACAAGTTGTCCGCGACGATCGAGGTCGTCGACCGACACGAGCGGCTGCTCGGCTCGGGCCGGTTCCGCACCGACCAGGCCGGCTACACCGCGATGCGGACCTATGCGAAGACCTGGCCGGAGCGGGTCTGGGCGGTCGAGGGCGCCAACGGCGCCGGCCGTCCGCTGGCGCAGCGGCTCCTCGAGGCTGGCGAGCACGTCGTGGACGTGCCGGCCAAGCTCGCAGCCCGGGTCCGGCTCTTCGACACTGGACACAACCGCAAGACGGACGCGCTTGATGCGCACTCCATCGCGGTCGTCGCGCTGCGAACCCAAGGCCTGCGTGTCCTGAAGGTCGACGGGGAGCTCGAGGCGTTGCGGATGCTGTCCGACCGCCGCGAGGAGCTGACCCGGCTGCGGGTCCAGACCGTCAACCGGCTCCACCGGCTGCTGGCCGAGCTGGTCCCTGGCCAGGCGAAGAAGGACCTAACTGCCTTGCAGGCCAAGGCGATCCTCGCCTCGGTGCGCCCGCGTGACATCGCCGGCAAGACCCGTCGCAGGATCGCCGCCGAGGAGCTCGCCGACCTGCTCGCGGTCGACGCGAAGATGAAGAAGGCCACCGCCGAGCTCAAGGTCCTGGTCAAGGCGCGAGGCTCACGGCTTATGGACCTGCGCGGTGTCGGACCGGTCGTGGCCGCCCGGACGTTGGCCGATGTCGGTGACGTCGCCCGGTTCGCGGACCGGAACCGGTTCGCGTCCTGGACCGGGACCGCACCCTTGGACGCCTCCTCGGGTGAGCAGAACCGGCACCGGCTGTCGCGGGCGGGGAACCGGCGGATGAACCACATGATCCACATCGCCGCGATCAGCCAGATCCGCCTCGACACCGAGGGCCGGGCCTACTACCGGCGCAAGCTCGCCGCCGGCAAGACCAAGCTCGAAGCGCTGCGCTGCCTGAAGCGCAGGATCTCCGACGCGCTCTATCGACAGCTCGTCGCCGACGCCGAACACGCGCACATCAGGGGGGCGGCAGAGCCTGCCGGCACGGGCCCGGGAGGGCACTGCGGGGCGTCTCAAGAATCCAGCGCGGTYGACCTGCCCCCGCACATCGACACTTCGGATCAGCCACTTCCCGGACCCGCAGGCCCGACGTTACAACCGCCTCCGGCCACACGGAAGATCCACCGGGAAGACACCCTCGTCACCACCCCTTGACAACAAAGGGGAGCCGGAATGTCGCGGACGAAGGACTACCTCACGCTGTCACCACGACGGGTCTGCGCCGTGAGGGACACATGGCGGTCAGGACGATCCGGTTCTTGGCGAGCGGCCCTTGGAACGGACCCTTGGGTCCAATGGACTGCGGCAGCTACTCGGCCTCAAACCCTAGCGATGTGCCAGCGACGATAGAATGAGCTGCCTTGCTCGTTTCTAGGTCTACTCATCCAGGTGAATGGCGGTTATGTCGGCGTGACATCTTCTGCGGGTCAGGCCAAGAACGAGCTGCGGAGTAGAAATCTCTCAGCGGCGCTCTCGGTCATTCACACCGGTGGCCCAATTTCACGGGCGCAGCTAACTCGTACGCTGCGACTTGGACGCACCACCGTCCTGGAGCTCGTCGGACACCTGGTCGACCTTGGCCTCATCATGGAAAGCCATGCCACGGGAAGAGGCGGCGTCGGACGCCCGGGCATGATGGTGGCCGCAACGGGTGCCATGGGCGCGTTTGCCGTCAACCCCGAGAGCGATGCCATCCGGGTCGGCATGATTACCTTCGACGGCCAAGTGCTCCACTCGCTGCGACACCGCGTGTCGGATACTTACTCACCCGAGCAGGCCGCGATCGTCGCCGCTGACCTGATCGAGAAGATCCGCGGACAGCTCCCGAAGGACTTCCGGATCGCCGGTGCGGGGGTCGCCATCCCCGGGCAGGTGTCACCGAGCACCGGAGTGATCTTGTCGGCACCCCGTTTGGGGTGGTCCGACTGCGATTTCAAGTCCGTACTGGCGGCCAAGACCGGTCTGGCCGTGTGGCTGGACAACAACGCTCGCCTCGTGACGCAGGCTGAGCATCGGTTGGGCACCGGCCGAGGTTTGAGTGACTTTGTCTACGTCTTCGCCGGGGCCGGTGGTATCGGTGGCGGGATCGTGGTCGACAACCACGTTCTCGCAGGAAGGTCGGGCTTCGCTGGAGAGCTGGGTCACGTGCGCATGTCGGATTCGCCGCAGTCGGACTTCCTAGGCCTTCGGGGAACGGTTGAGGCCCTCATCAAGCGCGATGACCTGCTGGAAACCCTTGGCTACAGCAACGTCACGGATGCGGAGCTCGACCGGATTATTCAGACGGCCGAGAGCGCTGACTTTCTCCGGGTCGCCGACAGGCAGCTCCGTCTCCTCGGGGTCTTCTTGGGAAACCTGGCCAACATGCTGGATCCTCAGATGATCGTGCTGGGGGGCTTCCTTGGCTCGCTCTACCGCCGACTCCCTGAGGTCCTGGATGCCAGCGTCGATGACGTGGTGCTCCCAACGATCGGGCGGGCCCTGCGCATCGAGCCTTTCCGTTCGTGAAGGTGAGGGGGCGCGCGACCCGTCAGTGACCGCCGACGACGAACCCGTCGACGGTCACCTTGCCAAGCATGGACGGCCCGCCGGCGTGGGTGCGGATCGTGCACGTGGCGCGGTCCGGCACCGGTCTCGTGAGCGCTTCGAGAATGGCGATGGCTGACGCTGCCGACCAGGCCTGCGGCCGGCACGAGGCCGAGTAGGGCACAGCACCGGAGGTCGCCCGGTACGCCTGCCCGGAGTACAGCTCCGGCAGGCGATAGTCGTACAGCTGCGCTGCCCGAAGCAGTCCGTCGATGAGCTCGGCGGCCGACGCGTCGTGGCCCTCCGCGGCGAGCCCACGAATCGCGATGGCGGTGTCGTGCGGCCAGACGCTGCCTCCGTGGTACTTCAGCGGCCAGTACCCCGCTGACTGTGTTGACATGGTGCGCAGGCCGAGGCCGGAGCTCATGGTCTCGTCGACGAGCCTCCGCGCGACCCGCTCGCTCTGCTCGGCACTCAAGATGCCGGTGCCGAGCACGTGGCCCATGTTGGACGTGACGGTGTCGACGAGACGCTTGTCGGCGTCGAGCGCGATCCCCAGGTACGGGCCGAGGGCGTCGGACGCCCAGAAGCAGGAGTGGAAGCGTTCCTTCACTCGTTCCGCCCAGGCGCGCCACGGTCCGCCGTGGCCCGGACCCTCGAAGGTGTCCAGGAGGGTGGCGCCCTTGATGGCGGCCTCGTAGGCGTAGGCCTGCACCTCGACCAGCGCGATCGGACCGGTGGCGAGCGTCCCGTCGAGGAACTGGACCGAGTCGTAGGAGTCCTTCCACCCCTGGTTGGCCAGACCGCGGCCGGTCTCGTCGATGTACTCCAGCAGACCGTCTCCGTCGGCGTCGCCGTGGTCCCGCATCCAGGCCAACGCCGCCTTCAACGCGGGCAGGAGTGACCGCACAGCTGCCTCCGGCATGCCCCACTCCCACGCGTCGTGAAGGAGACACACCCACAGCGGCGTCGCGTCGATGGTCCCGTAGTAGACGGGGGGCAGACGCGTGGTCCCCTCGGGCTGCGGGGTCTGCCGACGGATCTCGTGGGCGATCTTGCCGGGCTGTTCGCCTGTCTCAGCCACATGGTCGCTGCCCTGCAAGGCGGCCAGCGTGGTGAGCGTTCCCTCCGCGAGCATCGTGCCGAGCGGCAGCATCATCCGCGCCGCCCACAGGGAGTCCCGACCGAAGAGCGTGAGAAACCACGGCGCGCCCGCGGCGAGAAAACAGTCCCCTGGTGAGTAGGTTGAGGTCATCACCAAGCCGGATAGGTCGTCCAGCGAACGGGTGACCAGTCGTGCCAGTCGCTCGTCATCGCAGTTGACGTCCGGAGTCGTCCATGGCTGCTGCTCGAACGCCTGAACGACCGCTCGGGCGTCGTGCGCTCGCAGCTGCAGGGTGACCGCCCGGTCGGCATGAGGGTCGAGGTCGAGACGCCATACGAGGCGAACCGTCCCGTCCGCCGAGGACTCGAGCTTGGCGTCGGCGGCAATGAGGGTTGCCGTAGCCCCGTCTCGCTCCCACGTCGCTGTCACCGCGGTGCCGGTCGACTGGACGCTGGGTGGCAGCGGAGTCGGCAGCAACCCGTTCTTGACGTCATCCATGGTGGCCAAGTCGCTCTGCACGTCGACACGAAGGTGACCGTGCTGGGGCACGTCGTTGCCGTTCGTCAGGGTGATCGTGAGGTTGACCTCGCCGGGCCGCACGGCGAGGAGCCGATGGACAAGCACCTTCGGATCCGGATCAGGGGTGTCGATCGAAGGGGCCACAGAGAGGAACTCGGCACGGTCCGCACCCTGCGACCCGCGGGACAGTGAAAGGGTCGGGTGACCATCAAGGGATACGACGAGGCCGGAGAGGACGCGTACGTCGCTGTGGTACCAGCCCTGGGCTCCGGTCCTCGGGTGGACGTCGCCGTCGGCTGCGGTCCAGGCCTGCGTCGGCGCGCTGATCGTGGCGTGCAGATCGTGGAGGTGTGGCTGGTGCGTCAGCTTCGAGGTCACGGCAGCTTCTCCTCGAGGATGCTCGCGACCGTGATGGCACAGGCTGCGCTCCAACAGATCACCGGGCAGGCGGCGGGGTAGGGGACCGCGTGCGGAGTGGTGCCCTTGGCGTGTCCGCCGAAGAGCTCCGGCAGCCGGTAGTCGAAGTCCTCGGCGGCGTCGAGCAGCCCACCTGCGATGGTCCGCGCCGCGTCGAGGTGACCGGCGTCGGCCAGGTACTTGGCGATCAGGGCTGAGTCGTGGGGCCAGACGCTGCCACCGTGGTACCGCAGCGGCCAGTAGCGGCCTGCGGAGCTGGAGAGGGTGCGGATGCCGTAGCCGCTGAACATGTCCTCGCCGAGAAGACGGCTCGCGACGGACGCGATCTGGGTGTCGTCGAGAATCCCGGTGCCCACCACGTGCCCCATGTTCGAGGCGACCGCGTCCACGGGCCGCTTCTCCCCGTCGAGGGCCATCGCCAGGTAGGGGCCCTTCTCGTCCCGCACCCAGAACGAGGCGTGGAAGGCCGTGCGCAGGTCCGCCGCGCGTGCCCGGCACTCCGGGCCGCCAGGGCGACCGAAGGCATCGAGGATCGCCGCGCCGACGGTGAGCGCTCGGTAGGTGTAGGCCTGCACCTCGACGAGGGCGACCGGCCCGGTGGCCAGCGTCCCGTCGGCGAACTGGACCGAGTCGCCGGAGTCTTTCCAGCCTTGGTTGGCCAGACCTCTACCTGACGCGTCGATGTACTCCACGAACCCGTCGCCGTCGGAGTCGCCGTAGGTCTCGATCCAGGACAGCGCCCGTTCGAGGTTGGGCAGCAGGTCCTCGACCTGGCTATCAGACATGCCGGCCTGCCAGGCGTCGTAGAGCAGGCAGATCCACAGGACCGTGGCATCGATGGTCCCGTAGTAGACGGGTGGGAGCCCTGCCTGTTGCTCGTCGTTGTCGGAGGAGCGGCGGATCTCATGGAGGATCTTGCCCGGCTCCTCTGCGGTGAGGGTGTCGACCTGCTGTCCCTGGCGGCTGGCTAGCGCGCGCAGGGTCCCGGCGGCGAGTTCCCAGGTGACCGGCAGCATCATCTGCGCGGCCCAGATCGAGTCGCGACCGTACAAGGTCTGGAACCAGGGGATACCGCCGGCGAGGAACACGTCGGAGCCGCCGGCGAGCGTGGCCCGCAGCGAGTCGATGTCGGCCATGGACTGGCTGAGGAAGCGGTCGACCCTGTGGTCGGCGCCGGTGGTGGGGAGCCCGCCCTGCTCCGGATGCTCCAGCTGACCGGCCTCGTGTGCCGGCGGCGGCCCGAGAACGCTGACCCGGTCTGTGGCGGAGACTGACCATGCGGTGGCGAAGACCTGGCCGGGAGCTAGGTCCACCTCCCACCGAAGCGTGATCTGGTCTCCGTCAACCGCGATGGAGGACGCTCGTTCCGCGTTGAGCGTGACCGTGACCTCGCCGTCTCGCCAGCCGACCCGGCCGTGATCCGACGGGGAGGCCTGAGGCGCCTTGCGATTGACCGACCTTCCGCTCTTGATGATGTCCATGCCGGCCAGGTCACTTGCGACGAGCACCTCGAGCGTCCCGTGCACGGGTTGATGGGTCTGCGTCCGGATCTCGATGACCTCGCGGATCTCCCCGCCGCCACAGTGACGGTGCCGGCGCAGCTCGACGAGGGGGTCGGCCCCAGGCTCGTCTATGGACCGGACGACATAGATGAAGGTCGCGTCGCTCGAGCCGGTCAGTCCCGACGCAACGAGCTCCGGTTCCTCGCCGGCCACCAGCAGGACCGCATCGCTCACTACGCGAACGTCGGAGTGGTAGAAGCCGGCGAGACCTCCGCCGTGCCGAATCTGCCCATCGGCGGGCGACCACGCTTGGGTGGGGCCGTGAAAGATCGCGAGATCGCGGTGGAGGAAGGGCTGACGGACGGACTGCGGACGCGACTGGGTCATGGGGCTCCGTAGAGGGGAAGGGGCGGGGACAAAGGCACCGAAAGGT
Organism: Terrabacter sp. P5_B1; assembly: GCF_056400505.1. Lineage (NCBI taxonomy): Bacteria > Bacillati > Actinomycetota > Actinomycetes > Micrococcales > Intrasporangiaceae > Terrabacter > Terrabacter sp. P5_B1. The sequence continues at coordinate 10,338 of NZ_JBFULD010000068.1, read as the reverse complement.
GATGCGGACGAATGGTTGACCGAACCAGTGGCCGTCAATATAGTTGCTCAACGATCAAATAGCCATCCTCGGCCATGCGAGAACGCGCCAACCTGGCAAGCAACGCCGAGGCTCGCTTGCTCGCTTTCGTTGGCCGCCCCTTAACGTCCGAAAGGACCCCAGTATGCGTAGATATCCCAGGATCCTCGGTGCCATGGCGTGCGCCGCGGCCGTCCTCACCGTCGCGGCGTGCGGGGGTACAAGTTCCTCGTCCTCCTCCCCGGCCGGCAAGTCGACGGACACCCACAAGCCGCTCACCGTGCTCTTCGGAACGTCGGGGGCCGCCGAGACCAAGGCCCTTCAGGACGCCGCGACCGCTTGGTCGGCCAAGTCCGGCACGAAGGTCAACGTGCGCCCGGCCACGGATTTCGCCCAAGAGCTGGCCCAAGGGTTCACCGCGGGGAATCCACCGGACCTCTTCTACGTGAGCCCAGACCAGTTCACCGATCTGGTGGCTAAGCACCGCTTGGCTGCTTACGCGGACAAGCTGCCGAACGCGGACAAGTTCTACCCCAGCCTGCGCAAGACGTACACGAGCAACAACGTCTTCTACGCGGCGCCGAAGGACCTGGGTGTGCTGGCCCTCGCCATCAACACCAAGATGTGGAAGGACGCCGGCCTCACGGACGCGGACATCCCCAAGACCTGGGACCAGCTGCACGCGGCCGCGAAGAAGCTCTCCGCTAAGGGTGTTACGGGTTTCACCATCTCGCCCGACTTCGCCCATGTAGGGCCGTTCATGCTCGAAAGCGGTGGTTGGCTCGTCAATGACGACCAGACCGCGGCCCAGGCCAACTCACCGGAGAACGTGCGCGCACTGGACTTCCTCAAGAGCATGCTCGCCGACGGCTCCATGAAGCTGTCGACGGACTTGGGCGTCGGCTGGCCGGGTGAGGCACTTGGCAAGAAGAAGGCGGCCATGATCGTGGAGGGGCCGTGGCTGGACGGTGCGATGAAGGCCGACTACCCGACGGTCGATTACCGCGTTGTCAACATGCCAGCGGGGCCGTCTGGACCGGGAACGATGTTCTTCACGAACGCCTGGGGCGTCGCGGCCCAGTCGAAGAACATTCCGGGGGCGGTGGACTTCGTGAAGTTCCTGACCACGCCGGAGCAGCAGCTCGCCTTCGCCAAGGCCTTCGGCCCCATTCCGTCGCTGTCCTCGGCAGCGGACCAGTACAAGTCCGCGTTCCCGGACAAGGTCGCCTTCCTCGACGGCATCGACAACGCGAAGACGTACCCGACCATGGCCGGTTTCGCCGATGTCATGAACGACCTGAACGCACAGCTGTCGAAACTGGCGAGCACGGACTCGAAGAAGATCCTCGACTCGACCCAGGAGAATCTCGGGGCCATCACGAAGTAGCTGTCACCCGCAGGAAGTCAGGCGCCCCCAGATGAGGTCTCGGTGAGATGAAGCGACGAACGAATAGCCCAAGACGCTGGCGACGAGCACCGTCGCTGAAAAAGCAGGGCCTTGCAGGCTGGCTCTTCGTCCTCCCCGTCATCCTCATTCTGGGGGTGTTCCTCTTCCTGCCCGTCGTCATGGCGGCATGGGTTTCCGTCTCCGACTGGACCGGAGACGGAAGCCCACTCTCCTCGGGCGTGCACTACGTGGGGCTGGCGAACTACCAGGAATTCCTGACCCAGCCCGGCCTGTCGCAGAAGGACTTCGGCACGTCTATCCGCAACAACCTGTACTACGTGATCGTCTCGGTGCCCCTGGTGACGTCGTTGGCACTGGGGCTGGCGCTCATCGTCAATAGGCGGCGCCGCGGCGTGGGTGCCTTTCGCACGGCGTTCTACTTTCCCTCCGTCACCTCCTCGGTCGCCATGACTGTCATCTTCCTGTTCCTCTTCAACACCACCGGCGTGGTGAACCAACTGCTGGGGTTGCTGTCGGTCAACGGTCCCAGCTGGATGGCTGACTCCCGAGGAGTCATCCAAGTCATCGCCGGCGCGTTCGGCGTGAAGGATGAGCCGAAGTTCCTCAGCGGTCCGGGATTGTGGGGACTGAGTTGGTGGGACTGGCTGTCGGGTCCGTCGGTGGCAATGTGCGTCTTCATCATCATGGCGGCGTTCGCAGCGTCCGGAACGTTCATGCTGATCTTCCTGGCTGGGCTGCAACAGATCCCGCACGAGGTCGAGGAGGCCGCCATCGTCGATGGCGCCTCCGCATGGAAGCGGTTCTGGTTCATCACACTGCCCATGCTGCGGCCGACACTGTTCACCGTGCTGACGCTGTGCCTGATCGGCTCTTGGCAGGTCTTCGACCAGATCTACACGGGATCGCAGGGCGGCCCCGCGAAGACGACGCTCACGCCGGCCTACCTGTCGTACGACTGGTCGTTCTTGAGCGGAGCCTGGGGGCGGGGTGCGGCGATGTCGTTCATCCTCTTCCTGATCATCGTCGCCTTCACCCTCCTGCAGCGCCTCATCCTCACCACTCGCGACGCCTCCCAGCGCAGGAAGCTCTTCAAATCCCCGCTAGGAGGACTGTCATGGCTACAAGGTCGAAACCGTCCACTCGACTGAACCAAACCAGAGGCAGCCGCCGCCCGCGACGTCGGGGCCTGATCGCACTCAACGTGGCCGCCGCGGTGCTATCGGTGATCTACGTGTACCCGTTCCTGGTCACCGTGGCGAACTCGCTCAAGACGAACGGGGACGCGACCAACTCTGCGCTGTCGCTCATTCCTGACCCGCTCACCTTCGACGCGTACAGCCAGATCTTCTCCTCCTGGTTCCCGCGAGCGTTGTTCAACTCGGTCGTCGTCACCGGGTCGGTGACGGTCGCTCGGGCATTCCTGGACGCGCTGGCGGGCTACGCGCTGGCTCGGCTGTCCTTTCCCGGGAGACGGGTCGTCTTCAGCAGCGTGATCGCGGTCCTTGCGGTGCCCGGCGTGGTCCTGCTCATTCCGCGCTTCCTCGTGGTCTACCAGCTAGGGATCTACGACACGTACCCGGGCATGATCATCCCTCTGCTGTGCGACGCGGCCGGCATCTTCATCATGAAGAACTACTTCGACTCGATCCCGGTGTCGATGGAGGAAGCGGCACGGATCGACGGTGCGGGACCGTTCCGCACCTTCTGGTCCGTCGTCATGCCCATGGCCATGCCGGCCGTGGTGACAGTGCTCATCCTCAGCTTCCAGGGTTCGTGGAACGAACTGTCCCACTTCATCGTCTCGGCCCAGAACCCGGACCTGGCGCCGCTACCCAAGGCTGTGGCCGCCCTGACGGCCGGTGGGGGCGGCAAGGAGAACCGGTACCCGCTCAAGCTTGCGGCAGCCGTGATGATGACCATTCCCGTAGCGATCGTCTTCTTCATCTACCAGCGGCGCCTCGAGAACCACACCACTGGCGCAGTCAAAGAGTGACGGCACGGCACGCGCGCCCACGACACCGAACCGGTCCTACCTGGGTGAGGCGTGCATCCGGAACGATCGCTGGCCGAATTAACAAAGGTGGACACTTCCATGGACCCCATCAGCCGACATCGCGAGATCCGCGGCTACGACGCCGTGCGCAGCGCAGCGAAGGACTGCAAGACCTACTCCAGCGACCTCCTCGGAGACCGGGATGTGCGGACGTACCGCCAGCTTCCGCTGGAGGCGGACCCGCCCCGACACACCCTCTTCAGAGAGGCCCTCCAGCCCCTCTTCATGCGGTCGGCGGTTGCTCCCCACATTCCCGCCTTCGCCGGCGAGGCGCGACGCCTCATCGGCGAGGTGACCCGGCGCGGCGGTGGCGACGTCGTCTTGGACGTGGCACTCCCGTACACCATCGGCTGTCTGGGGGCGGTCTTCAACCGGCCCCAGGACGTCGAGGAGTGGATCTCGTGGGGCCCCGACGTGTGGACCGCCGAGGCATACGCCAGAGGAGCGGTGACCGCAGAGTCCAAACGCGCTCACCGGGAGCGCGACTACAACATCCCCAGCCAGCGCTCGGGAGCGACMCTCCAGGCGTACATGGACCGCGTGCTAGCCGTCGCCGAAGAGCGGTACGCGGCGGGTGAGCCGGACACGGACATCTGGGACCGGGTCGCGCGTCTGGACATCGACGGAGCTCACCCCAGCCGGGAGGAGATGCAGGGGATGGCCAGTGTGCTCCTCGCCGGCGGCCGGGACACCGTCATCAAGCTCATCAGTGGGATCGTCTGGCACCTCCTGAAGACACCGGCGGACCGTGAGTTCCTCGTCGCGAACCCTGGTCGGTCAAACGCCGCCATCGCGGAGATGGTGCGCTACCTCTCTCCGCTGCAGAAGATCGAGCGCCTCCACGATGGTCTAGACGGAGGGCCACCCGAGTATGTGCTGCTCAACTTCGCCTCGGCCAACCACGACCCTGAGTTTTGGACTGAGCCAGGACAACTGGACATCCATCGCGCCCGCCATCCACACCTCGGCTTCGGAGCCGGGCCTCACTCCTGTCTGGGCATGACCCTCGCTTCTCAGGAGGCACGGACGTTCCTGGACGTGCTCCTCGCCGACTGGCCGGGGTGGGAGCTCGACGGGGAGCCCGAGATCGCCTGGGTGCCTGACGGCGACGGGATGCCCACCCTCATCGACCGGTTCGACGCGATACCGGTCCGTATCCCAGCCCAGCCCGCCACCCGTCCTGAATCGCAGAGGAAGCACTCCTGATGAAGATCACCGTCGACATGGACCGTTGCCAGCACTACGGCCAGTGCGTAGCCGAGGCCCCCCACATCTTCCGTATGGACGACGAGGATCGTCTCGAGTACACCGCGACGTTCACCGAGGCCGACCTGCAGAGCGTTCAGGCGGCCGCCGACGTGTGCCCCATGCAGGCCATCACGCTGCTCATGGACGATGGGATCTGATGCCGCGCCGGTCGTGATCGTCGGAGCGTCGCTGGGTGGTCTGCGCACAGCGGAGACGTTGCGACGAGCCGGGTACGACGGTGACATCACCCTGGTCGGGGACGAGGTCCACCCGCCATACATGCGTCCGCCCTTGTCGAAGGAGGGGTTGCTCGGCGACGTGCAGCACGCACGCATCGCGCTTCCTCACCGGCTGGCCGAGTCGGTGACCTGGAGGCTCGGCACTCGGGCGGTCGCCGCAGACCTGGAAGCGCGGCACGTCGTCACCGACGCGGGGGAGACGCTGCCGTACAGCCGGCTCGTCGCCGCGACCGGGCTGCGGCCCCGTCCGGTCGTGCCCTCCGCCGGACCTGCGCAGGGGACCTACCGACTCCGCACGCTGGACGACGCCGGCCGGCTGGGTGCGGTGCTGCGGCCGGGGACGCGGGTGCTGGTGGCGGGTGCCGGGTTCTTGGGCTGTGAGGTGGCGGCCAGTGCCCGACGACGCGGGTGCGACGTCGCCCTCATCGGGAGCCAGCAGGTGCCCATGCAGACGCCGCTCGGCGCGGAGCTCGGTGCTCGGCTCCGAGAGCTGCACGAGCAGCATGGCGTCCGCTTTCTCATGAACAGCAAGGTCGACCGGCTCGTCGGAGCGGACGTCGACACTGGCGTCGTGCTCACGGACGGGACGGTTCTGCGGGCCGACGTTCTCGTGGAGGCGGCTGGCTCGGTCCCCAACACCGAGTGGCTGGCGGGCAACGACCTCGACCTGACCGGTGGCGTCCTCACGGACTCGGCGATGCGCGCCCTGCGCACTGACGGCAGCCCCTGGACGGACGTCTTCGCCGTCGGCGACCTGGCCCGTTTTCCGCACCCACTTCGCGATGACAGGCCGGGGTCGATCGAGCACTGGAACATCCCCACCGAGACGGCCCGGCGCGCCGGCACGGTCATCGCCCTCACTGCAGTCGGGGCGCCGGAGCTCGACCACATTGTGGCGCAACCGTTCTCGCCGATGCCAACGTTCTGGAGCGATCAGTTCGACGCGCAGCTGCTCGCGTTCGGCATCCTCGAAGGAGCCGACGAGATCGTGTGCCTCGAGCAGGGCGACGACATCGAGTGCGTCTACGGATACCGCCGCGAGGGCGTTCTCACCGGCGTGTGCGGCATCGGCATGCGCTCGGCTCTGCGCCGGTACCGCGAGGTCATCGCGACTGACGCGGCCCGGCCGGTCATCATCGCAGCAGGGATGAGCCGATGACCGGAACGCCCGACGAGTTCGACTGGGATCTTGTGTGGCCGGAGGGAACCAACACAAAGGAGTGGTCACACGCCGGGATCGCCGTGCTCGCAGACGACACAGTCGTCTTCGGCGCGCCAGGTGGCGCTGGGATCGTGCTCGTCTCGGCGAGCGGAGGCGCGACGGTCGTCGGGGTTCCGCTCCTCGAGGTCCATGGAGTCACCGTCGACAGCACGGGCGGTCAGGAGACGCTGTGGCTGGCCGACCCTGGCTTCAAAGCTCGCCCGGAGCACGACTACGCAGAAGAGCGCCGAAGCGGCCAGGTGGTCCGAATCGCGCCGGACGGTGAGGTCCTTGACCGGCTCGAGCAGCCGGACCTCCCGGTGTACAGCGACGCGCCTTGGCGGCCAACCTCGGTGGCTGTCGACGATGAGTCGGTGTGGGTCGCCGACGGCTACGGAGCATCACTGGTCCAGCGGTTCGACCGGAGCGGCAGGCTGCTTGCCACGCTGGACGGATCCAGCACCGGCATCCGTTTCGACTGCCCGCACGGCCTGGTCGTCGACAGCCGAGGTGCGGATGCGTATGTCGTTGTGGCCGACCGTGGCAACTCCCGTCTCGTCCTCCTCGATCACACGGGGTCCTGGAGAGGAGTTCTGACCGACCCCCTTCTTCGTCTTCCCAGCTGTCTGGCCCTAAGCGGGGACGACCTGGTCGTTACCGACCTTGGCGGCGACCTGCTGGCCATCGACCGCGACGGCCGCGTTAGGTCACTGGTCGACCCCGACTCATATGGCGACGCAGCGGCGCCGTGGCCGAATCGGATGGAGGACGGTCGCCTGGTCAGGCCGCACCTTCGCAACGGCTCGCTGCACGCTCCCCACGGCGTCGCCATAGCCGGCGGGACGATCTTCCTCACCGAGTGGCTGATCGGCGGCCGCCAGCTGAGGCTTCGACAGAGGGGGGTCGCCGCTGAGGTCGCGTCTCAGCCCACTGCTGAAAACGAACTATCTCCACATTCTGTGCGGCAGAAATAATTAGGATTTATCCCGATGATAAGGAAGTAATCGTGATGGCACTAAGAACAAGCACGGCCGTGCTAGCCGCGGCCGTAACGGTCGTGGCAGGGGGCATGTTGGCGCCGTCCACGGCGAGGGCCGAGGCGGCGAATCCCGCGCCTGACGTGGTCCCAAGCGTCAGGGAGTGGACCGGAGGCGCGGGAAGCTACGAACTGGGCGCGCGCTCACGGATCGCCGTGGACTCAAAGGGCCTGCTCGGCGAGGCCAAGTTGCTGCATGACAACCTTGCCGCGGTGACAGGCCTCGACCTGAAAGTCGTCGTCGATACGAACGGGCACACGGGCGACGTGGTGCTCTCAGAACACGGAGCGCCCACCGATACTGGTTCTGAGGGATACGTCCTGGACGTCGGGGATCGGGTTAACGTGAAGGGCACGAGCAGCGCCGGCGTGTTCTACGGGACGCAGACTGTGCTGCAGATTCTGCGTTCGACCCCTGGCCACCGCTCGCTGCCGCGCGGCGAGGCGCGCGACTGGCCACAGTTCCGCGAACGCGGCTACCTGCTCGACGCCGGACGCAAGTACTGGTCGCCGGACTACGTCGTGCAGACGATCAGGGAGATGGGCTACCTGAAGCTGAACACGCTGCAGCTGCACCTCTCGGATGACAATGCGTTTCGGCTGGTCAGCGACCGCTTTCCGTACCTTGCCGCACCCCAGGCGTACACGAAAGCCGACATCGCGAGGTTCGAGGCGGCGGCGCACCGATACCACGTGACGATCGTGCCAGAGATCGAGATGCCCGCACACGCAGGGGCGATTCTCGCGGCCCAACCGAACTTCAAGATCCCCTGCCTCAGCTACGGCACCACGCTCGACGTGACGCGGCCCGAGGTGCGTGACTTCACTGCGGCACTGATCAAAGAGTTCGCACCACTGTTCTCCGGCTCCGAGTTCGACATTGCCACCGACGAATCCCCGACGCAGGTCGCGCAGGAGCGCTGCCCGGAGCTCGTCGACTACGCGCACGCGCACGGCCTCAAGTCCACGTCGGACATCTTCGTGAACTTCATCAACGACATGAACTCGGTCGTGCGCTCGGTCGGCAAGCGGACGAGAATCTGGAACTGGTGGGACGTGAACCAGAGCCCCACCATCTCGCCGGACAAGAACATCACAGTCGAGACGTGGACCTCGCCCGCGACCGGTGAGAGCCAGGACTACGGCCCGCAGCACTACCTCGACAAGGGCTACGACGTGGTCGCCTCCCCGGGCGACCGGCTCTACATCACTCCCGGTTCGAATCTACTGCCCGACCCGAAGGGCCTCTACGAACAGTGGACGCCCCAAGAAGACCCCCACCTGCGGGGCTACCAAATCTCCGTCTGGGCCGACAACGCGACCAGCCAGACCGACAGCGCCTTCGACAGCTACCTGCAGCGCTCGCGCGAGGCGTTCGCGGACCGCGTGTGGGGCGGACCTCGCCGCGGCACGGTCGCCGACCTGTTCGCGCGAGCCGATGCGATCGGCACCCCGCCGGGGGTACCGGAGTACACGCTGCCGGGCACGCTGAGCGGGACGGCGTACGGTACAAGTCCGGCATGGGGCAACCTGCCAAACACGTACGACAAGGTCTTCGACGGCGACCTCGGGACCTTCTTCGACTACGCCGAGCCGAGCGGCGGCTACGCCGGAATCGACCTGGGCCTGGGCCACGCCTCGCGCGCCGCTATGGTCCGATTCGCGCCTCGTCTCGGACACCCGGAGCGCATGGTCGGGGGACGGTTCGAGGGCTGTGCCGACGGCCCGACGAGCGGCTGCACCACCCTCGCCACCGTCCAGTCGCTACCCACGATGGGCTGGAACGAGCTGCCAGTCACAGACGGAGGGCACTACCGCTGGCTGCGATACGTCTCGCCGGACAACAGCTACGACGACGTCTCCGAGCTTCAGTTCGTCAGCGGGACTAACGGCGTCGCCGTCGACGCGCCCGCCCAACTTCATCAGCTCGGCGACAACCGGGTCGTCACCACCTACCGCAACAACGGACAGAGGCCTGTCTTCGACGTCCGGCTCGGCCTCGACGCATACGGCACCGGCGACCGCGCCGAGCGAGTGGTCCATCCAGAGGGCCCGGACCGATTCCCGGTAGTGCAGCCCGGCGAGACCGTCTCCACCAACTGGGACGTGGACGTCCCGCTGTCGGCGGCGACCGGCAGGTACGACCTCGTCGGCACCGCGATCTACCAGCACCGGCCCGGCCCCAACCAGCCCATCGAGTACGCCGGCGGGCTCAGCCAGACGACGCTCGGCCAAGCGCTGAGCGCGAGCCTCACTCCCGGAGTCATCGGCCTGGGCGCAGGCGACTCGAAGGAAACGAGCCTGCGGATCACCAGCAACGCCGCTCGCCCGGTCACGGTCACTTGGAACTACGCCGCCGGCCCGGCTACCAACCCTGCCTTCACGCTCCGGCCCGGCACGGGCACTCTGACGGTCCCCGGCGGCGGCACCGGGGCGGCCAGGCTCACCGCGTCCGCGGCGCAAAACGCGAGTGGCGCCCAACCCGGGCCGGCCAGGATCGTCCTCACCGCAGCGTCCCCCGGAAGGGCGGACACGAGGATCGGCGCCGTCGACCTGAACGTCATCTGGTATCCCGGCGCGGCGAAGTCACTGTCCGCAACCTTCAACAACGCGGGCATCACCGACGACGCCAACCCCCTCGCCGGGACGTTCGACGGCGGCGACGCGAGCTACTCGGCCCAGGGCCTGGCCGCGGCCGGCCTCAGCCCGGGTGCGACGGTCCACCACGACGGGCAGACGTTCACCTGGCCCGCAGTGCCGACCGCTCTACCCGACAACACGAAGGCCGAGGGCCAGGTAATCACCGAGTCCGGCAGCGGAACGAAGGTCGGCTTCCTCGGCGCAGGGGCACTCGGCACACAATCAGGGACAGTCTTCGTCACGTACACCGACGGCAGCATTGCCCAGGCGCCGCTCGCGTTTACGGACTGGTACTTCAACGATCCTGCGCCCGGAACCGACATCGTGGCGACGGTTCCCTGGAACGTCTCCCCGGAAAACGCCGACCAGAACCATCCGGTCAACGTCTTCTACGGTTCCGTACCCTTGGATCCGAGCAAGACCGTCGCGTACCTCACACTCCCGTCGAACCCGAATCTCCACATCTTCGCGACGTCGATTGGCACGTCCTAGACC
>NZ_JBFULD010000067.1:0-14563 GCF_056400505.1 Terrabacter sp. P5_B1 | reverse complement strand
TCCCACGGCTGCTCCACCCGCCCGTGCGGCATGGTCCGGCGCAGGGCCCTCGCCGTGCCCGCGTCGACTCGGCGCGGTTCGGGCAGCCCGTGGAGTCGTTCGCCGTCGTAGGTGCAGAGATTGTCACTGACCGGCGCCCCGTCATCATGCGCGAGGCTGCTGAGCAGGGTCGACTTGCCCACTCCTCCGGGCCCGGCGAGCACCACGCCGTGGTCACTGACCCGGGCAGCCGAGACGTGCAGCGGCACGGACCCACGGACAGCGGCCCACCACAGGGTCGGGTACTGCAGGAGCGCTGCGCGCCAGAGCAGCTCGGTCCGGCCCGGCGCCGCCAGACGCAGCGCACGGTGGGTCGGCCCCGGCCGTGGGCGTGCCGTGACGGTGAGCGCCTCCGCCGACGGTTCGACGAGGAGGTCGAGGCCGCTCCCGCACGCATCGGCGAACACCACGCGCAGCCCGTCACCCCATGCCCCGCGGGTCAAGGGGGCGAGACCGGGGGGCTGGAAGGGGGCGTGCGATGACTCGACGCGCACCACGACATCGGGGGTGCGGCCGGCGTCGGGCGCGTCCGAGTGATTCGACGGTGCCGGTCGTGGTGGATCACCCAGGGCGCGGTCCACCACGTTCATCCAGGCGCGGGACCCGGACTCGACGTCGACCGTCAGGCCACAGGACTCGGCTCGGCGCCTCACGACATCCCCCGCATCTTCTGGCTGCTCAGCGCACCCAGTTCCTGTTCCAGGGGGTCGGGTGCGCCGCTCGGAGGCGCCGTGGGTGCGACCGGCGTGATGGGTGGTCGGGCGTGACGGCCCCCCTCTGCCAGCGCCGCCCGGTCGAAGAGGCGCCGGCGCCGGAAGGTGAGCACGCCGACGATCGGCCAGCCCATCACGGCTGCGTTGCGGGCCATGTCCTCGAGCTTGCGTTGTGACTCCACCGACGGGCTGAGGGCGATCACGACGGGTTCGCCCACGCGGCCGAGCGCCGGCCCTCTGCCCTGCAGCGCGACAGCCGCGTCCGGCGCGTGCTCGACACGCACGCCCGTGAGCGTCTCCAGCTCCAGGCAGATGCGCGCCGCCCACTGGTCGTACCTCTTCTCGACCGGCAGCAGCAGGATCGGCCGTCCGGCGAACCGCGAACCGACCACCCTCGCCGCGTTCCCGAAGTCACGCAGGCTGCGAGCCCCCGTCGGACCGGCGAGAGCCAAGGTGGGCAGGTGCCCGAGCAGGGGTGCGTCGAGCTCGGCGGCGACCCACCGCCGGCCCCGGACCTGCGGGTGGATCGCCTCGAGGATCGCGACCAGGCCCAGAGCGAGGATGAGGGCGGCCAAGCCGGCCAGCGCCACGAGCTGCGGCACCTTGGGGCCGACAGGGTCGGGCAGCGCGGTGGCGGGATCGAGCAGACCGATGCTCGAACGCTGTGTCGACGCGAGGACGAGGTCGGAGCGCTGGCGCAACATGTCTGTCAGCGTGGGCGCCATCGCGCCGATCCGGGCCTGGAGCTCGAGCACCGTTCCGGGTGGGGCGACGGCGAGCTGCCGGATCAGACTGTCCCGGTCCTTGGTGAGGGAGTCGATCTGCTGGTTGAGCGTGCTCATCTGGGCCGCGTCACTCTGGCGCGAGGTGTTGGCGTACCTCAACGCCTGCTGCACCAGGGAGTTCGTGGCGATGACCGACCGGTTCGGGTTGTCCGTGGTGACGACCACGTCGTTGACCGTGGAGACGCCCACCCGGGTCACGTCGATCGAGTGGGTGGCGAAGAGCGTCGGGTCCCCGGGGATCCCCGCGGCCTCCATGGCGTGACGGACCATGTTGGGGGTCGTGATGACGCCCTGGAGCCACTGCGTCGCCGCGTCTGCCTGGACGTTGGTGCTGGCGAGTCCGCCGGACATCTGGACGCGCGCGACAGCCTGGTACTCGGGTTTCTGATGAGCTCCGTAGAGAGCGGCCGCCACCACGGGAACGATGACGAGCAGGCCGATCAGCCACCAGTACCCGCCGATGACTCGACGGAAGGCCTCATCGATGCGCATGTGACTTCTCTTTCCGGGCAGGTCTAGTGCAGGACGGCGAACGGTCGCATCCGCGCCACCGGTCGGACGATCTGATGGGTCGACAGCACCGACATGGCCGCGTTGACGCCGGCGTCGTCGAGGTGCGGCGCCTCGGTGGGTGCGGTGTCGTCGTAGCGGAACCGCAGGGTCGATCGCCCTGCGGGATCGGACCGGGAGGTTCCGTTCTTGGCGAACTGGTCGATGACGGTGCCCGCTCCGTGGCAGGCGGAGTGCAGGCTCTGGCTGCTCGAGCTCCCGGCGACCGCCAGGTACGAGGACGTGCGGTGCGTGCCGGGGAGGAGCACCGCCTGTCCCGTCTGCGCGAAGGTGGTGCCGGGTGTCATCAGGTGCGCGGGGTAGGCGCGGCACGAGTTGTGGCGGTGCACGACGGCCCGCTCCCCCGCGACGTCCTCCTCGTAGATCGAGTTGTGCGGCGAGTCGACGACGAGGCTGCCGGGCGCACCGCCGAAGGCGTCCGCCGCCAGCTGCCGCAACGCCTGGTAGGTGGCCATCCGGAAGGCATAGCCGTAGTTCATGGCCGCAGCGTTGGCCAGCATGAGCCGCTTGCCCTCGTCCGAGTCGAGCTCGACCGGCGGGCACGCCGAGGTGAAGAAGAGGCGCATCCGCTCGCGGACCTGTTGCGTCGATCGTGCCGTTGCGAGGTGGAAGAGCGGCTTCTGGACGGCCATCGCGGCCCTCATGACACGGGCGGTGTCACGCCGCCGGGCGAACAGGTGCCCGATCTCGCCGRTGAGCACGCCACCGCCGGCGTGGTACTGCAGGGTCACCTGCCCCTGCCTGATGCCGAGGAGCCGAGCCGCCTCGGGATCGAGGATCTCCTCGACCTCCTGCAGCTCGACGAAATGGTTGGTCGGGCCCACCGTGCCGAAGCGAAGCCTGGCCAGCTGCCACGTGAGCGCCGGCATCTCGGCGACGAGGCGGTCGCTGCCGCCCCACTGCGCGAGGTCGATCCTGCCGCCCTCCTCGACGCGCTCGAGCTCGGCCGGGTCCACCCCGTTCCGCTCGACGGCGAAGTCGGCGCCCTCGGTGGCCGCGCTGACGACCTCGCGATAGGACAGGTCGCGCCGGTTGGTCGTCGGGTACGGGTAGCGCTCGCGCACCCGGCGGTAGAAGTCGCTCACGGCTGCGCTGGTCGGCCGGTCGCAGTTGAGCGCTATGAGCGCCATCCCGCAGTTGACCGACGAGCTCGTCAACGTCGGGCGGATCGTGCCTGCAGTCGCCACGGCGATGCTGGAGGGCATCTCCATGGCCGACTTGTGGTGGAAGTCTGGCAGGACGACCGGCGGCGCCGCGAGGTCCATGCCGAGCGTCGCGGAGTTGAACGACGCGACCAGGTCACGGTCTGCGGGCACGTGGTCGCTGTCGAACACGCGCGCGCCATGGTGGCCGGTCGTCGAACCGCCCTGTGGCTCGTCGGCGCGACCCGCGATGACGTTGATCTTCATGTGGCCAACCTGTCTTCAGAGTGGGTGCCGGGGTGCATCAGTAGTCGTCCGGGTAGGGCGCAGAGGTCTGCATCGCCACCGCTGCGACGGGCTCGGGCCGGTAGATCGGCAGCGCTTCACGGAGGGTGCGACGCACCTCGTCCGCCGCGTTGCGTCCAGCCGCGTCGTACAGCGAGAGCATCAGCAGGTCGAAGTCCTCGTGCACGGGGACGGCGTCGGCGCTGAAGATGCGCGGGTGGCTGGTGGGGACACAGTCCTCGTCGTCGCTGAAGAGCGACTCGTGAAGCTTCTCGCCCGGACGCAGACCGGTGAAGCGGATACGGACGTCGCGGACGTCGAGCTGGCGTGCGAAGTTGGCGACGAGGTCCACGATCTTCACAGGCGAGCCCATGTCGAGGACGAAGGTCTCGGACCCGGTCGTCAGATGGGCCGCCTCGAGGACGAGTCCCACGGCCTCCTCGATCGTCATGAAGTAGCGCGTGACGTCCGGGTGGGTCACCGTCACGTCCCGTCCCGCCGCCATCTGGGAGACGAGAACCGGCAGGAGCGAGCCTCGGCTGCCGAGCACGTTGCCGAAGCGAACGGCGGAGACGACGGTGCGACCCCCGGCGTGCTTCCTGACCACCTGCTCGGCCAGGGCCTTGGTCGCCCCCAGGACGGAGGTCGGGTCGGCGGCCTTGTCGGTCGAGATGGCCACGAAACGCTCTACTCCGGCCTCGACCGCGGCGACGAGCACGTTCTCGGTGCCCTGGACGTTGGACTTCACGCCCTCGCACGGGTGCTGCTCGAGCATCGGCAGGTGCTTGAGCGCGGCCGCGTGGAAGACGACGTCGGGCTGGTAGTAGCGCATGACCTGCCGCATCCGCTCCGCATCGCGGATGTCCGCGACCACCGCGTCGTGGGCCTCGAGGAAGGCCTCCCCCCGGAGCTCGAGCTGGAGGCGGTGCAGGTTGGACTCGTCGTGGTCGAGCATGACGAGGCGGCTCGGGGCGAAGCCGTTGACCTGACGGCACAGCTCACTGCCGATCGAGCCTCCGGCTCCGGTGACGAGCACCGTTCTGCCGGTGATGATCTCGGCGACCTCCGGCGAGGCGACGTGCATCTCACTTCGCCCGATCAGGTTGGCCACGTCGAGCGAGCGCAGGTCCGTCCCGACGACGTCGCGCTGCAGCATCGCGATGAAGGACGGTAGCCGGCGGACGCTGGCCCCGACGCGTGCAGCGGCGGTGGCCAGCCGGGTCACCTCGGCTTCGGGCAGCCCGGGAATGGCGAGGACCACCACGTCGATGCGCGCGGCCGTCGCGACCTTGAGGACGTCCGAGAGCCTGCCGAGCACGGGCAGGTGCCGAACCCTTCGCTTGGTCACGTCGTCGTCGAGGAATCCCACCGGACACAGTCCGAAGTCCTCGACGCGCTGCAGGTCTCGAGCCAACGCCTTGCCCGCCGCACCCGCTCCGACGATCAGGGTCCGTAGCCCCACGTCCGGGACCG
This sequence comes from Terrabacter sp. P5_B1, assembly GCF_056400505.1. NCBI lineage: Bacteria > Bacillati > Actinomycetota > Actinomycetes > Micrococcales > Intrasporangiaceae > Terrabacter > Terrabacter sp. P5_B1. Next base: position 9,556 of record NZ_JBFULD010000067.1, on the reverse strand, counting down.
AGCTGCCGATCCCCGGTCGGGTCCCAACCTCCGAAGTCATCGCGCACTTCCTATCTGCCGCAAGGCTGCACACACCTCGTCGACGTCGTCATCGGTCATGTTCTGGTCGAAGGGGAGGGAGAGAGTGCCTTCGAAGACTCTGTCGGCGCCGGGCAGGCCCGCCGCGGGCACGATGCAGTGGTTGACGTGCCAGGTCAGTCGGTGCAGGGGGATGAAGTGCACGGACGAGCCGATGCCGAGGGCACTCAACCGGTCGATGAGCTCGTCGCGCGACACGGGAAACCCTGGCTGGATCCGCACGGCATACAGGTGCCAGGCGTGTCGGCCATCGACATGCCGCGGGGGAAGGCTGATCGACGGCAGGCCCGCGAGCTGCGCGTCGTAACGGGCGGCCACCTCGACGCGCCGGGCCTGGTCGGCATCGAAGCGGCGCAGCTGCGCTCGGCCGATGGCTGCCTGGACGTCCGTGAGGTTCGCCTTGAGGCCGTCGTCCGCCACGTCATACCGCCAGCTCGCCCCGGGGGTGTAGCGGCGCCACGCGTCCCTCGACATGCCGTGCAGGCGGGTGCGGACCAGGGTCTCGGCGAAGTCGTCGTCGCTCGTCGTGACCATGCCTCCTTCGCCGATGGCCAGGTTCTTCGTGGCGTAGAAGCTGAAGCAGGTGGCTCGGGAGATCGAGCCGACCCGCCGAGAGCCGACCTCCGTGCCGAGCGCGTGCGCAGCATCCTCGATGACCCGGTCGAGACCGATCCCGGCCGCCGCCGCGGCCGCCTCGACATCGACCGGTCGCCCGCCGAGGTGGACGACGACCATCGCGGACACGCCACCGACCTCWCGAACGGCCGCGCGGATGAGGTCCTCGGTCGGGACGGCGCTCCATGGGCCGACATCCGCCAGCACGGGCACCAGGCCGGCGTGCGTGATGGCACCGGCCGCGCCGCAGAACGTGTTCGTCGACATCAGGACGCGCGACCCGGGCGCGAGGCCGAGACCCCTCAGGGCCAGCTCGAGGCCGGCCGTGCAGGAGCTGACGGCGACACCGCGGCCGGCCCCGACGTAGTCGGCGAACTCGCGCTCGAACTCGACGACCTCCTGCCCGGTCGTCACCCACCCCGACTCGAGCACCCGGGCCACGGCAGAGCGCGCCTCGGGCCCGATCACCGTGCGCGCAAAGGGGATCGAGCGGGACGCCGCTACACGTCGTGGCGAGGTCTGAACGGTCATGTTTCCCCCTGGGCCTCAAGGGCCTGTCGGCATGGGCGCGGACGGTCCCGCTCCCTCGACGTTAGGAACCCCGGAGCAGCAGCACACCCGCTCACCGCCCGAGGCCCCCTACGCCATTCGCGGTAGACGCTTCCTCGGCACTCCGGCCGAGGAGCCCGCCGCGACGCGCCTCAGCGACGGCCGCGAGGGTGGTGTGGACCTGCAGTCGCCGGAGGATCGCGCCGATGTGGGTGCGGACCGTGTTGGGCGACATGTTGAGCAGCAGGCCCGTCTCCTCGCGCGAGTGACCGTCCATGAGGCACCGCAGGACGTCGTACTGACGAGGGGTGAGCCGCATGAGGGGCGGACGAGTGGACTCGGGAGTGGCGCCAGGCTGGGGTGGAGTCAGCACCGACGTCATCAGTGAGACCGGGATGAAGACCTCGTGGGCCCCGACCTCGCGGACGGCCGAGACGAGGCGTTCGAGTGGCTCGTCGCTGCGCACCCAGCCACGGACGCCGATCTGGAGCGCGTGGCGGGTCAGGTCGGCGGCGTCCGGCTCGGTCACGAGCACGATCCCCAGGTCGTGAACCTGCTCGAGCGCGGAGCGCGCCAGCTCGAGGGACGCGTCCTGACGGACCAGCGCATGCAGGATCAACACGTCCACCGGCACGGGCCCCAGCAGCTGGAGCACACCGGGCACGGTCGAGGCGCGCCCGACGACACGCAGGCCTGGCAGCGCCTCCAGGGTCTCAGCCAACGCCTCCAGCACGAGCTGCTGCCGGGCGAAGACCACAACCCGGACAGGTTGGGTCGTCATGAACCCAGCATCGAGGGCGAGGACCGACCGCACACCCGACGTCTGGACGACCCGCGACTACGTCACATGCCCGATCTGGATGTCCGATCCGGGAGGGGTCGCGCACGTCGACGAGGCGGCGTCGGTCACGTTCGCAGTCGTGCCGGCCAGATCGCCGGGCTCCCGTGGTCGGCGAGGAGAGCCGCCGCCTCGAGCCGGGAGTGGACCCCGAGCTTGGTGAGGAGGTTCTGGACGTGCGTGCGCGCGGTGCTGTTGCGCACACCGAGCTGGCGGGCGATCTGCTGGGTGGTCAGGCCCTGCGTGATGCACCGCAGCACGTCCCACTCCCGGTCGGTCAGGAACCGCAGCGCCCACAGCGGGTCGGCAGCGGACGGAGGCAGGAACGCCTGTTGCAGCAGGTTCGCCTCCACCGCGACCTGGCCCTCCGCGGCCCGGTCGAGCATCAGGCAGATCTCGTCCATCGACATCGACTTGCGGAGGAATCCGGAGGCACCCATCGAGAGCGTGCCGACGACGGCTTGTGGATCCGCGGCCGCCGAGAAGACGACGACCTTGGTGCCCGGCTGCCTTGTCCTCATGGCCCGAAGCGCGTCGAGGCTCGTGCCTCCCGGGAAGTGCAGGTCGAGCAGGCACACGTCCGGCGCATGGTCGGTCACTGCGCTGACTGCCTCGTCGGGCGTCACGGCCAGCGCCACGACGTCGTGGCCGCGCGCCACCAGGGAGGCACCGAGAGCTTCGAGCAGCAGACGATGGTCGTCGCAGACCACGATCCTCATCGGGTCTGGACCCGCGCCAGGAGCGGCAGCTCGACGGTCGCGACAGCACCTCCGTCGACCCCGTTCTCGAGCTGGAGACGTCCGCCGCAGTCCCGGAGGACGCCCGCCACGGTGACGAGGCCGATGGAGTGCTGCGGCGCGAGCCTGCCCAACCCGGGCCCGTCGTCAGCCACGGACACGACCGCGAGCGGTCCACTGGCACTCACGGTGACCGTCACGCGTCCCTGTGGTCCGGCGGCACGAGCGGCGTTGTCCAACAGGCAGATCAGCGCCCTGACGAGAGAGACGCGCGGAGCGAGCACTGCCACGGGCTCAGCTCCCTCCAGCCTGACCTCGAACCTGACGCCGGGAGCACAGCAGGACACCGCATATCTCGTGACATCCATGATGTCGAGGGGCTCCTGGTCGTCCTCACGCTTCCCACCGAGCACGGAGCCGACCAGGTCGGTGAGCCAGGCAACCTCGTGCAGGATGCCGGCCAGGCGCTCGTCGTTCGACGGAACGTGCGGGTCAGCGAGCATTCGGATCGCGGCGAGTGGCTGGATGAGGTCGTGACACAGCGCACGCATCGCGGCGTCGCCCCCGGGACGGGGCGCCTCCATGTGCAGTCCGTCCATCGGCCCATCGACGGCGGCCAGCGCACGCCGACGACTGAAATTCAACTTCCTTGCTGACATCTGATCCCCCCCAGAGGACGGTCTACGTACTCGGAACGCCTGCACCATCCCGCCCGCACCCCGAAGGTGCGATGGCTCCCGCCCACCTCAGCCGGGTCCGGAAGGCCCGTGACGCCCGACCGGGCCGGGTCGACGTCACGAGCTGCTGGTCACCGCAGCGCACGTCCGCCACCCATCCCTGCACCGGCCAACAGCCCGAGGGCTGCGATCTCACCGTCATCTGCCTGTCCGAACCTGTAGGAGCCCTCGCCACTCCCGACACCCCCCGGGCCGGTCGTGGCCGACGTTGATAGGAGTCGGCGAGCTCCTCCCGGTTCACGGTAACACCGGGTGTTCCCGCGTCAGTCGAATCGCAAGATGAGGCCCGAGTTCCCTTGTATCAAAAGGACATACGAGACAAGTCCCGTTTCTGCAAAGTCCGGAGAATCGCGTGATGCGGCTTGGGACGGGCGGCGCGGGACGTCCCTCGGCGGCCGGGGTTCAGCGGCGTACGAGACGAGCGCGCCGGACGACCGAGCGGGGCACGACCCGCAGCAGTCCCACGATGGCCTTGTACTGCAGACCGGGCACCGACAGGACACGGCCCTTGTCGACGTCGTCGAGGCATTCGGACACGAGGCGGGTCGGATCCAGCCACATGAAGTCGGGGCCCGGCTTGCCGATGCCGGCGCGCTGCTGGAACTCGGTGTTCGTGAAGCCGGGACACAGGGCCGTCACCGTCACGCCCGAGCCGGCGAGCTCGCTCGCGAGCCCCTCGCTGAACGTCGTGACCCAGGCCTTGGCGGCGGAGTACGAGCCGGAGGCGATGAAACCCGCCACCGACGAGACGWTGACGACGCGGCCACGGCCGCGCTGGCGCATCGCCACCCCGGCCGCGTGGGACAGGACGAGCACGGCCCGGGTCAGCACGTCGAACGCCGCCTCCTCGACCGCGACGTCATTGCGCAGGAAGCTGCGGCGCTGCCCGTAGCCCGCGTTGTTGACGAGGACGTCGACCGGGCGCTCGGGGTCGGCCACGCGGTCGGCGACCGCCTGCAGGGCCGACCGGTCCGAGAGATCCGCGACGAGCACCTCCGCCGACACGGCATACCTGCTCGTCAGCTCGACGGCCACCGCCTCGAGACGGGAACGGTCGCGGGCGACGAGCACGAGGTCGTGCTGGCGCGCCGCGAGCTGACGGGCGAACTCGTGCCCGATCCCGACACTGGCTCCCGTGACGAGGGCCGTGGGTCGCGTCGTCCGCTGTGCAGTCATGCGCCTCACCCTAGGGACCGTCCGTCGGCGCAGCGGTCTAGGGTGACCGACTGTGCGCATCGCCACCTGGAACGTCAACTCCATCCGCTCCCGCATCGACCGCGTCGCCGCCTGGCTCGAGCGCAGTGACGTCGATGTCCTCGCCATCCAGGAGACCAAGGCCCGGGAGGACCAGTTCCCGCTCGAGCGGTTCGAGGCCCTCGGCTACGAAGTGGCCCACCACGGCCTCAGCCAGTGGAACGGCGTCGCCATCGCCTCGCGGGTCGGCCTCGCCGACGTCCAGGTCGGGTTCGACGGCATGCCCGGATGGGGCGACCCCGCGGCACCGGAGGCCCGGGCCATCGGGGCGCTCTGCGACGGCGTACGCGTGTGGTCACTCTACGTGCCCAACGGCCGGGCGCTCGACGACCCGCACCTCGGTTACAAGCTGAGCTGGCTCGACGCCCTGTCGGGGGCCGGGCGGCGCTGGCTCGCCGACGACCCCGGCGCGCAGATCGCCCTCCTCGGCGACTGGAACATCGCCCCCACCGACGCCGACGTGTGGAGTGTCGCGTACTACGAGGGCCGCACGCACACTTCGCCCGGCGAGCGCGCCGCCTTCCAGAGCGTCGTCGACGCAGGCTTCAGCGACGTCGTGCGACCGCACACGAGCGAACCCGGCACCTTCACCTACTGGGACTACACGCAGCTGCGCTTCCCGAAGCGTCAGGGCATGCGGATCGACTTCGCGCTCTGCTCCCCCGCCCTCGCCGCGCGCGTCGTGGGTGCGGCCATCGACCGCGAGGAGCGCAAGGGCAAGGGCGCGTCTGACCATGCCCCCGTCGTCTTCCAGGTCGGGGAGTGACCGAGCTCGCTCACGCCTCGATCGGGTGGCCGGTGAACGAGCCGGTGCCGTCGGCGACGACGGCGCCCGAGGGGTCGAAGACGGAGAACTGGTAGGTGCCCGAGAGCTTGTCCTTGCGGACGCTGCCGCGGACTCGGACTCTGACCGTGAGGCCGGGCTTGTCCGGGCCCGCCGGGCCGGGCTGGCCCACCCACATCGTTCCCTGGAACCCGCTGTCACCCCGACGTGCCCACGTGCCGGTGAAGGGAGCGGCCGCGGGAGAGATGTCCTGGCTGATCAGGACCCCGCCTGCCGCGAAGCTGACGACCGTCGTGACCGTCATCGTGTCTCCGGGCGGGTCATCCTTCCGGGAGATCACCCAGCTCCCGCTCGGGCCGGAGTCACTGTTGCCGTCCGCCGAAGCGGACGCCGCGGACGCCGCGACTGCCACGCCTCCCATCGCCGCCGCGCCTGTTCCCAGCAGAACCCGCCGACGGTTCAGCACGTGCTCGTCCATTGCGCCCTCCTCCTCGTGGCGGCGGTCCCGGAGGCCCACCCTGAGTCTCCAGACTCGGGGTCTGCGACAGCAGGCGTCAAGAGAGCGGCTTGCATTCAACCGACATGCGTGATAAGTGCCTGCGGCGCGTCGGTCCAGCCGGAGACCGCCGGCGCGCCGGTCGGTCAGAGCGCGACGAAACGGGGCGCGTCGGCATCTGCCGCTTCCGTCGCCGTCACCCGGCCGCTGACCCCGAGGGTGAACGCCACCACCCCACCGAGCAGGGCTGCGACAGCCCCGCCGAGGAAGACCGTCTGCACCTGGACGACGCYGGCCCCGATGAGGGCACCGGTGTCGAGCCGGTTCGGCAGACGACGCACGGCCTCGAAGTAGCGGTTCAGACCGATCGAGGTGAGCAGGGCCAGACCCACGACCATCCCCACCATCCGGGCCACGACCACGAGGGAGCTCGCGACCCCGTGCGCGTCGGCCGGCGAGTCGGCCAGCGCGGCGTTGTTGACGGGCGCGAGGGCGAGGCCCATGCCGAGGCCGACGACGACGAGCACGACGGTGGCCGGCACGGTGGCGCTGACGGAGTCCAGGGTCCAGCGGGACATGACGAGAAGGCCGCCGCCGGCGAGAAGGAGACCGGTCCCGGCCACGGACCCGTCCCCGAGTCGTCGCAGCGACCATCCGCCGAGCAGCGCCCCGACCGGCACGGCGAGCAGGAACCGCACGAGCACGAGCGCCGCCCCGGTCTCGTCGTAGGCGTCGGTGAGGCGGGCCAGGAGGGGGACGTCGACGACGACCGCGACGAGGGCCGCGCCGACGAGCAGGCTGACGACGAGCGCCCGCAGGCCGCGGGCGCCAACGACGCCACGCGGGATCAGCGGGTCCGCGGCGTGGCGGTGCCACCAGGCCAGGACGACGAGGGCCAGGGCACCGACGGGCAGAAGGCTGTAGCCGAGGGGACCGACGACCTCCTTCTCCGGGTCGGACGACGCGAAGGTCAGCACGAGGCTGCCGAGGGCGACCGCGACGAGCAGCGCCCCGACGAGGTCGGCTCGACGCAGCACGGCCCACCAGCGCGGCGCCGTCAGGACCGCGACCACGAGCAGCAGCCCGAGCCCCACGACCCCGATCGGGGTCAGCAGCCTGGACGTGCCGACGAACGGGACGAACGGCGCGCCGAGGGCGACGTCGGTGACGAGCGACTGCGGTGCCGCGAGGGCGAGCCCGGTGACGCCGAGCCCCAGCACCGCGAGCGCTGCCGCCGCCACCGGAACGGCCCGGTCCCGCGCCGAGCCACGCGGCTGCCGCGAGCCCGATCTCGAGCCCGACCCCCGCGCTGACCCCCGCGCTGACCCGGACCCCGACGAGACCGAGCGGGACCCGATGAGGTGGATGACGGCATACAACACGAGGGCGGCAGCGACGTTGAGCCAGAAGATCGCTCGCCATCCTGACCACGCGAGGACGAGCGCGCCCAGCACCGGTCCGAGCACCGACCCCAGCTCCTGCACGGCTCCGACGGCGCCCAGCGGCGTGCCGCGCCGGTGTTGCGGCCACAGGTCCGCGACGAGCGCGAGGGTCGCCGGCACGAGGCCACCACCGCCGACGCCCTGGAGCACGCGCCCCGTGACGAGCACCGGCATCTCTACGGCGAGCGCCGTGACGGCGGACCCGACGGCGAAGACGAGCAGGCAGCCGAGCAGGATCCGGCGCCGGTCGAGCAGGTCGGACAGGCGCCCGATGAGGGGCAGCACCGCGATGTAGCCGAGGAGGAAGCCGGAGATGATCGGCGTCGCCCGTTGGAGGGAGTCGATGCCGATGCCGACTCCCGCCATCATGTCCGTCAGCGCGAGGACGACGACATAGGTGTCGGCGGCCGCGAGCGCGACGGCTGCCGACGCTGCCGCGAGCAGCGCGAGGCGGTGCGTGCCGGTGGTCATCGCGGACCCCACGGCCGCATCGTCGGGTGACGTCACCGGGAGGTCAGGGCTTGGAGATCGTGACCGGCTGACCGTACTCGTCGAGGGTCAGGGTGTACGTCGACGTCGTGCCCGCGCCGAAGAACGGCCCGGTGATGACGACCTGGCGCAGCTCCTGGGAGTCGGTGAGACCGTAGGTGACGGAGAAGGTGCCGCTGCTGTCGCCGATGAGGAAGAGGTCGGTGACGGCCTTGCCCGGGAGGTTGCCCTTGATCGTCGAGAGCACCTCGGAGCCCTGGCGCACCTTGTCGCCCGCGACCGGGGACGTCGTCGCGGTGAGCAGCGTCGTGAGGCCCTTGTCGGGAGAGAAGAGAACCGCGGGGTCGGGCAGGCCGAAGGTCTTGGGGTCGATCTTGTTGGTGCCCGGGATGAGCGGGAGCTTCGCGTAGACCTCACCGCCGATGGAGGTGATCTCCGCGTCGGCCTGCACACCCTTGAGCGTCACCTTGAAGGTGCCCTTGAAGGCGGGCGGGTGCTTGCCCCAGCCGTCGGCGGACACCACGCCACTGGCGCCCTGCGGCACGTTCGCGCTGGCGAGCGTGAGGTGGACCGACGACGCGGCGTCGACCTTGGCCTTGGCGGCGGCGAGCTGCTGGGCCGGCGACTGCTGCGACTGCTGCGACGAGGCCCCCGGGTCGCTCGAGCAGGACGCCACCGTGACGACGCAGAGCCCCGCGAGGACCGCGGCGGCGAGCTTTCCCGTGATGCGCATGGGGGTCAGGCTAACCGAGGGGGCCGCCCCCTTCGGTCGGGCACGTCGATGTGGGTATGGCTAGGGTCGGGGACGATCACGGCGGGACGACCCGTCACTGACGAAGGAGCACGAACCCATGGCCCTGCTCGGAGTCATCCTGATGCTGCTCGGCGCCGGAGCCGGCGTCGTCACCTACCTTGCCACCCACGCCGCAGCCGGGACGATCGCCATCTCGGCCTTCGGTTTCACGCGCAACGCCACAGCGCTCGAGCTCGCCGTCTACGGCGCGGTGGCGGTGCTCCTCTTCGCGCTCGGTTGGGCGCTGGTCTCCGCGGCGGCCCGCCGTCGCGTCCGGGTGCGCCGCGAGAACAAGGAGGCGGCCCGCCTCACCGAGGTCGAGGAGAACGCCGACGCGGCCCGCCGCGACCACGAGCGCCAGCTCCACGAGGCGAGCCTGCGCGACGAGGACCTGCGTCGCCGTGAGAGCGAGCTCGCCGCGCGCCACGAGGGCCTCGACACCCGTGAGGCCGAGCTGGAGCGCCGCGAGGCCGAGTGGCGCGACCGCGAGGGCCCGTCGGTGGCCGACGTCGTGACCGGCCGCGCCGAGGGCAACGTCCACGACGGCACCGCCTCGTGGTCCGACGAGTCCCGCACTGACAGAGATGTCGCGCACGAGCCGCGCGGCGGGGCTCACGAGCAGCGCGACGGGGCTGACGAGCAGCGCGACGGGGCGGTGTGAGGGACGGCGCGGACTTCGGTGTGGTCAAGCCGGACCCGCTGGCGTATGCCGCTGCGCACCGCGCCGTCGAGGCGGACCTCGGG
>NZ_JBFULD010000066.1:0-14660 GCF_056400505.1 Terrabacter sp. P5_B1 | reverse complement strand
TACGTGGAGACGACGGTCACGGTGCTCGTGCCGTTCGTCGCCTACGTCGGCGCGGAGCACCTCAACGGCTCCGGGGTCCTGGCCGTGCTGACGCTGGGGCTCTACCTGCGCACCTTCGCCCACGACGCGACGACCTCCGGTGGCTGGCTGCTCGGTCGCGCGGTCTGGGACTACTCCGACTTCCTCATCACCAGCGTCGTCTTCACCCTGCTGGGGTTCGAGCTCGTGGCCGTCATCCGCTCCACGGGCACGGGGACGGACACGGCGCGGTTGGCGCTCCTCGTCGTCGTGACGCTCGTGGTCTTCCGGGCCGTGTGGATCTATCCCGCAGCCTGGCTCAGCCGGCTGCGCGCCCGGCGACGTGACGATCCCATGCCGACCGGCTGGCGCGAGTCGACGGTCGTCGCGTGGGCGGGCATGCGCGGGGTCGTCACCGTCGCCACGGCGGTGGCCCTGCCCGAGGTGGTGGCGTCCGGCGAGCCGCTGCCGGACCGCGCGCAGGTGGTCACCGTCGCGCTGGCCGTCGTCCTCGTGACCCTCGTGGTCCAGGGACTGACGCTGACTCCGCTGACCCGGTCGCTTCGGGTCGGCAGCGACGTGGACGAGACCGCGGAGGTGGCGGAGCTGCGCCTGCGGGCGAGCAGGGCGGCGCTGGAGCAGATCCGAGACGAGGCGTCCACGCTCGACGAGGACGTGCGCACCGCAGCGCTCGCGCAGTACGAGGGCTACCTGACCGCGCAGCAGAGCATCCACCGGGCGCGGTCGGGCGACGACGAGGCGAGYGACCGGCGCGCGCATGAGCTCGAGGCGGTCCTGCGCCGGGCCAGCGACGTGGAGCGGCAGCTCGTCCTCGAGGCCCGCCGCCGCGGCGAGGTCGCTGCCGGGAGTGCCGACGAGGTGCTCCGTGACATCGAGAACCGGGCCCTGCGCGACTTCGACTGAGGCGAAAAGTGTCAGACCACAGCGCGCTCACCGGGACCTGCGACGTGGCACAGTCGAGAAATGGCCCGACTCATCTATACGACGATCGCCTCGCTCGACGGCTACGTCAACGACTCGGAGGGCGGCTTCGACTGGGCCGCACCGGATGTCGAGGTGCACGCCTTCGTCAACGACCTCGAGCGCGACGTCGGCACGTACCTCTGCGGGCGGCGCCTCTACGAGACGATGGTGTACTGGGAGACCGCCCCGACCGGCGGCCCGGCCGAGGGCCCGACCGAGGACGTCGGGCACGACTACGCCCGCATCTGGCAGGCCGCCGACAAGGTCGTCTACTCCCGCACCCTCGRGGCCGTGGCGAGCGAGCGCACCACCCTCGAGCGGGACTTCGAGCCGGCCGCCGTGGCCCGCTTCGTCGCCGCTGCCGAGCGCGACGTCAGCATCGGTGGGCCGACCCTCGCGGCCGAGGCGCTGCGGGCCGGCATCGTCGACGAGCTGCGCCTGCTGACGGTGCCCGTCGTCGTCGGTGGCGGCACGCGAAGCCTGCCGGACGGCATACGCCTCGACCTCGAGCTGCAGGGTCACCGCCGCTTCGCGGGCGGCGCGACGTACGCGAGGTATGCCGTCAGGCGGTGACCGTGCCCTCCGTCGCCCCGCTCTCGCCGGGACTCCCGGTGTCCGCGGCGACGTCGGAGCTCCCGGGGGAGGCGTCGAGCGCGACGAGGCCGTCGCGCAGGGTGTGCAGGAACTCGACGCGGCGGAGCGCCTCGGTGCCCGCCATGACGAGGAGGAAGTCGACCTGGTCGCGGACCTGACGCAGCTGCTCCTCGCTGCCGAGCTCGCTGGCGCGGCGGTAGAGGTCGAGGGCCTGATGCGCCTCGTCGGCCGTGGCGCGCTGGCTCCAGAGCGCGTCGAGCACGCGTAGGTCGCCGTAGACCGCGACCGTCCAGAAGGTCGGGGCGAGGTAGGCCTCCTCGCGTGCGCCGGCCAATGCGTCGTCGATGAGGCGGCGCGCCTCGACCCGGTCGAGCTCCGGACGGCCCTCCACCGGACGCCACCGCAGGGCGAGCTCCGCCGCGAGCCAGTTCGCGAGGGCGCCGTGCCGACGGCGGTCGGTGGGTCCGGACGCGGCTCGTGCGGCGGCGTACCACTCCGACATGTGGCCGAGGGCCTCGTGCGTCTGCGTCCAGTCCCCGCCACGCCTCCCGCCGGGGCGTTCGGGGCAGGTGACGAGGGCGAGYCGCTTGTAGGCGCTCGCCACCCGCCACAGCCGGTCGACGCGGACCGCTGCAGCCGGCGCCTGCGCGTCACCGGGAAGGACGCCCGCCCGTTCCGGCGCGTGAGCGCCCAGGACGAGGGCCGCGGGGTTGTCGAGGAGGGTGCGCAACCGGTCGATGGCCGACTCGATCGTGGCGACCGCGTCGTCGACGCTGTCGTTGCTCGTCGCTGCCGCGCGGACCACCTGGTCGATCCAGACCTCGAAGTCACGCACCGTCAGGGCGGTCCCGCCGTGCGCAAGGGTCTGCTCGAAGTACTGCGTGGCACGGTCGAAGTCGCCGAACTTGTTGTAGGTGCGCGCGATGAGCACCTGGAGCGAGTCGTCCTCGCGGTCCTCGGGCGCGAGCGCCTCGTAGAGCTCGCGCAGGCGGTCGAGGCCGAAGCGCGTGTTGCGACTGACATCGACCGACTGGGTGAGGTTCTCGATCTCGACCCGCGCCTGGTCAGCGCTCGCGGGCGCCCTCCGCACCGTGGCGGCCCGGTGCACGACGACGTCGGAGGCGAGCCGGTAGTCCGGGTCGCCGTAGCACTGGTACGCGCCCCAGGTGTTGACCGCCGGGTGGTCGTTCCACGTCTGCCACCGGGCGGCAGCGAGCGCCTCCCCGAAGGTCAGGCCCGACAGCATCCGGTCGTAGAAGGTGGTCGCGAAGGTCGCCGCCGCACCGTCGTCGACGGCCCAGCCGCACGCCACGACGACGCGCACGCCGATGTCGATGAGCTCGGTGGCGAAGCTCGCCGCCAGGCGGTGGTAGTTCCCGGAGCGCTGCCCCGTGCCGGGTGAGAGGCCCGAACCGCCCGACGCGCCTGGGCTGCTCGATCCGGCCGCCCCGGCGGGGCTCGCCGGAGCGGCCGGGCCCATCGACCCGAGGTGGCAGCAGTTGACGACGACGAGCTCGGGGACCYGCCTCATCTGGCCCACCTCGCCGGCGGTGAGGTACATCCCGTTGCCGAGCACCATGCCCGTGACCGTGGCATCGGTGCCGTCGCCGAGCGGCCATTCATAGACCCCGTGACCCGCGAGGTGCACGACGCGGTAGGACGTCGAGAAGAGGGCCTGGACGACCTTGGTGCCGCTCTCGGCGATGAGCGGCTCCGCCGCGAAGCCGCTGTCACGCAAGGCCTTCGCGACGTTGCGAGCCTCCTTCTGGGCGGCCGGCAGGGCGCTGAGCCCGCTCGCGGTGTCCCCGACGACGAGCGCCCGGCTGCTCGTCGCCGAGAGCACGTGGCTACGCATCGAGGATCCCTCGAGCTGCCGGACCAGGCCACGGCGCACGCCGAGCGGCTCACGGTCCTCCTGCGTCTCCTGGTCGTCGAGCAGCTCCCACGGATAGTGGGCCGAGCCGCGGTCGACGAGGAGCACGAGGTTGTCCGTGTCGGGGGCCTGGGCCTTGAGGTCGTTGGGGAAGAGCAGCTCGAAGAGCGTCCGGGCGGCCGACGGGTCGGGCGACGGCGAGTCGACGAGTGACTCCACGAGCCGGTCGACGAGGGCGCGCTGGGTCGGGACCGTGCGGGTCGGCGTGCCCGCACGTCGGGTGGAGGCCTCGAAGGTGAGGCCTCCGTCGGGCTCGCTGCACACCCGCACCTGCTGCCACCAGCCGCTGGGCTCCGAGAAGAGCAGCCGTCGCTGGCGGCCCGGACGCTCCTCGAGCCGGAGGTCGGCCGTGAAGGAGTCGGAGAGCTCGCCGTTCGTCAGGGACGACTCCAGGGCCTCGACCGCCTGGAGCGCGCGGTCCTGCCACAGCTCGACGACCTCGATCTCGGCGATGTGCACCGCGAGCTGCGTGTCGGCGAGGCGGTCGTTGGCCCGCTGCACGCCGGTCAGCAGCGCCTGCACGCTGTCGCGCACCGGCAGTCCGCCCTGGCCGGTGCCGATGAGCAGGCTGGAGAGGCTCACCTGTCTGACCTCGGTGTCCGGGACGGAGGCTCCGCCGGTCAGGTGGCCGAGCGCGGCCGTCAGTGAGGCGTGGGCGGTGGCGCGGGCCAGGGAGGCCGCGCTCAGCCCCCCGATCGGGCCGAGACCGGCGACCACCGCGCCGGGCGGGCGGCTCCACTGCTCCGGGTCCGTGAAGACCTGGCAGGTCTCGATCGGCCCGGGGTAGATGCCGAGCATCGCGGCCCGCGACAGCCGCCCGTCGAGCAGCTCGTCCAGGGCGCCTTCGCCGCCGACGAGGGTGCTGCCCGGGTAGTGGCCGACGAGGACGTGGTGGCGGGCGAAGCGCAGGTCGCCGTGGGAGATCCGGACGCGGGTCCGGGGCCGGGACGGGTCGTCGTCGTCACCCGGAGCAGGAGCAGGCGCGGGCGGGGGTGCGGGTGCGGGTGCGGAAGGTGGCACGGTCGCTGGCGCGGTCGCGCTTACCGCCGCGGACGCGGGGACGGGCAGGGGCTGCTCGGCGGGGACGCGCGTGTCCCCGACCGCCGGGACGGCATCCGGCTCGGGCGGCGTCGGGGCCGTGCCCCCCACGAGGGTGGACACGGCTCAACCCGTCCCGGAGAGGAAGATCTGGTCGAGGCGTGCGGTCCGGCCCTCGAGCTGCGGCACCTGGTTGTAGTTGCCACTCAGGCCGGCGAGGGTCCGCGCGTGCAGGGCGCGGTACGTCACCTGGGGGTCCTCGCGCATGGCCCGGACGAGGTAGTAGGTCAGGGCCCCGTTGTAGACGCCGTCGATGTCGGCATCGGCCGATGTCTGGTCGTCCCGGCAGCCGCTGACGAGCGTCTCCGTGATGTCGACGACGTGGACGTCCGCGTCGGGGCGGCGGCGCCGGACCCGGCTCGGCGTTCCGGTGAAGCCGCCCCCAGCGGCCTCGTCGTCGGGGTTGGGCAGGAAGCGCGAGACGACCTCTGGCTCGGGGCCGCCGACGCGCACCGGCTCCCGGGTGTTGGTCCCGGAGTGGCAGCAGTCCATGACGACGGTGAGCGACGCGCCGGGGTCGAGCCGGTCGAACGTCGTCCGGAGCCAGTCGTCGATGAGGGGGTCGTCCCAGTCGAGGTCGTGCGGGCAGAGGATCTCGTCGCGGTGGTCGGTCGTCTCGTCACCGCTGGTGTCGGGGACGTTGGAGCCGTGCCCGGAGTAGTGGAGGTAGAGGACGTCGCCGGGCTTCGCCGTGTCGACGAGGTTGCTGATGCCCTGCGTCATCGAGGCCTTGGTCGCGGCGTCGTCGAGGAGCATGGTGATGTCGGACTCGGCGAAGCCGTAGAGGTCGGTGAGGGCCCCGGCCATGTTGTGCACGTCGTTGACGCAGCCACGCAGGTTGGCCCCCGGGATCGCGTACTCGTTGACCCCGATGAGCAGCGCGCGCTTGGACATGCTCGGCTCCTTCGACCCGGGCCGCGCGGTGGGAGCAGCGGCCCCCTGTGACCCAGTGTTCTCCCCCCGGCTCGGTGATACAGCCGGTTCGGGAGGAAGATGCGTGGCTCCCGCGACCCGCGTCCGTGCCGAGAAGCCGTTCCGGCACACGACCAGGTAGGAGGTGGTGTGTCGTGGTTGCATGAGGCCATGACCAGCCACGACACGCGGCTCGTCCGCACCGCCGACGGTCGGGACCTCGAGGTCCTCGTCACCGGTCCGGCGGACGGCCTGCCTCTCGTCTTCCACCACGGCACGCCCCAGGCGGCGGTGCCCTTCGGCATCCTCGAGCGTCCTGCCACGGAGCGCGGGCTGCGCACCGTCTCCTACTCCCGACCCGGCTACGGCCGGTCCACTCCGCGGCCGGACGCTGCCACGACCGCGACCGTCGCGACCGTCGCGGACGACGCGAACGACACGGCCGCGGTGCTCGATGCCCTGGGCCTCGACACATTCGTGACGCTGGGCTGGTCGGGTGGCGGCCCCCGGGCTCTCGCCTGCGCGGCGTTGCTGCCCACCCGATGCCTCGCCGCGACGTCCGGCGTCGGCATCGCGCCGCCGGACGCCGAGGGGCTCGACCCGGTCGCGGGGATGGGGCCGGAGAACGTGGCGGAGTACACCGCGGTGGCGGCGGGACCCGAAGCACTGACGGCCTTCCTGGAGGAGCACGGCACGCCGGTGCTCACGGCGACGGCGGAAGAGATCACTCTCGAGCTCGGCGGCCTGCTGCCTCCCGTCGACCGGGCCGCGATGACGGGCGAGCTCGCCGACTACCTGGCAGCCTCGACGCGTCACGCAGGGGCCCAGGGCATCGTCGGCTGGCGCGACGACGACCTCACGCACACCCGCCCGTGGGGCTTCGACGTCGGCGCGATCGAGGTGCCGACCGCCGTGTGGCAGGGCACCGAGGACCTCATGGTCCCCTTCGCCCATGCCGAGTGGCTCGCGGCGCACGTGGCCGGGGCGCGCGCCCACCTCGTCGACGGTGAGGGCCACCTGTCGCTGCTCATGCGGATGGGTGACATCCTCGACGACCTGCTGTCGCTGGCGCGTCCGTAGACGGCGACCACGCGGCATACGCTGGGTGGCGCCCGCCCCGCCCGGAACGAAACCGGCACGACCCGCGAAGGACACCGATGTACGGCTCAGTCAAGGACGAGATCGCTGCCACGCTGCAGGAGATCAAGGACGCCGGCCTCTACAAGAACGAGCGGGAGCTGACCTCGCCACAGTCGGCGCACATCACGACCCGCAAGGCGGAGGCCCTCAACTTCTGCGCCAACAACTACCTCGGTCTCGCCAACGACCCCGCCGTCGTCGCGGCGTCGAAGAAGGCGCTCGACGAGTGGGGCTTCGGCATGGCGTCGGTGCGCTTCATCTGCGGCACCCAGACTCTGCACACCTCCCTCGAGCACGAGCTCAGCGAGTTCCTCGGGACGGAGGCGACGATCCTCTACTCGTCGTGCTTCGACGCCAACGGAGGCGTCTTCGAGGTGCTCTTCGGCGCCGGGGACGCGATCATCAGTGACGAGCTCAACCACGCCTCGATCATCGACGGCGTGCGTCTGTCCAAGGCCATGCGCCACCGGTACAAGAACGCCGACATGAGCGACCTGCGCGCGCAGCTCGAGGCCGCGGTCGCCGCAGGCGCGAAGCGCAAGGTCGTCGTCACGGACGGCGTCTTCTCGATGGACGGGTCCTACGCCCCGCTCGACGAGATCTGCGACCTGGCCGACGAGTTCGGCGCCATGGTCTTCGTCGACGACTCGCACGCGGTGGGCTTCGTCGGGGACGGGGGCCGCGGCACGCCCGAGCTGTTCGGCGTCATGGACCGCGTCGACATCCTCACCGGCACCCTGGGCAAGGCGCTCGGTGGCGCGTCCGGTGGCTACGTCTCCTCGCACCAGGAGGTCGTCGACCTGTTGCGGCAGCGCTCGCGCCCCTACCTCTTCAGCAACTCGGTGGCGCCGTCCGTCGTCGCCGGGTCGATGGCCGCGATCCAGCTCGTCGAGGGCTCGGCCGAGAAGCGCGAGACGCTCAAGGCCAACACGGCGCTCTTCCACTCCCTCATGACGGAGGCCGGGTTCGAGCTCCTCCCGGGCACGCACCCGATCCGACCCGTGATGTTCCCCGGCGAGGACGGTGCGCGCCGGGCCGCGCAGATCGCCGACCACATGCTCGACAACGGCGTCTACGTCACCGCCTTCAGCTTCCCGGTCGTCCCGCGCGGGAAGGCACGCATCCGCGTGCAGCTGTCGGCCGCGCACTCCGAGGCCGACGTGCACGCCTGTGTCGACGCCTTCGCCGCCGCGCGGGACGCCGTCGGCTGAGGAGCGGTCAGCCGGTGGGCAGGTCGCGCAGCCAGGGACGCGTCAGGTCGAAGCGGCGTCCGGAGATCTCGTCGACCTCGATGGCTACGACGATGGACTTCGGCGTGTCGACCCACGGGCGCACCGGGAGGCGCTCGACGATGTAGGCCGCCTGCCCCTCGAGCGTGCGGGCCCGGCCACGGACGATGACGCTCGTGGCGCGGTCGCCGGAGACCTCGTCGACCTCGAAGGCGACGTCCGTGTTCGCCGTGACGCCGAAGAGCTTGCTCCCCTCCGCCGTCTTGAAGATGAGGCGCTCGCCGTCGACCGCGTAGTTGATCGGCGTGATGTGCACCTCGCCCACGAGATGGAAGGCGAGCCGGCCGAACTCGTGGGTGCGGAGAAAGCCCCAGGACTCCTCCGGGTGAAGGACGTGGACCGGGTCGTGGTCAGTCATGGCGACCTCCTTGGTGTGCCGTACGGCAAGTGCCTGGCTACTACCCATGGTAGTAACAACTGGGTCCGACGCACCGGGCGAGTGACGAGTCCCCGGTCACACGACCCGTGCGATTGACTGTGCCCATGGACTTCTACAGCTCGTGGGCCCAGGGCTTCGCCCGTGTCGCCGCGTGCACGCTGCCGATCGTCGCGGTCGACCCCGAGCGCAACGCCGACGCGGTCATCGCCCAGGTGCGCGACCTCGACGACGACGGCGTGGGGCTCGTGATCTTCCCCGAGCTGTGCCTCTCGGGCTACGCCATCGACGACCTGTTCCTGCAGGACCCGCTCCTCGACGCCGTCGACGACGCCCTCGCCCGGATCGCGGAGGCCACCGCCGACCTGCGTCCCGTGGTCGTCGTGGGGGCGCCGCTGGAGAAGGGATCCCGCGTCTACAACTGCGGCGTCGTCATCCACGGCGGCCGCATCATCGGTGTCGCGCCGAAGTCCTACCTGCCCACCTACCGCGAGTTCTACGAGCGGCGCCACTTCGCGCCCGGCGACGACCAGCGCGGCCAGACCATCGATGTCGCGGGCGACCGTGTCCCGTTCGGACCCGACCTGCTCTTCCGGGCGACCGACGTGCCCGGTTTCGTGCTCCACGTCGAGGTCTGCGAGGACATGTGGGTGCCGGTCCCGCCGAGCCACGAGGCCGCCCTCGCCGGCGCGACGGTCCTGACGAACATCTCCGGCTCGCCGATCACCGTCTCGCGCGCCGAGGACCGCCACCTGCTCGCCCGCAGCGCCTCGGCGCGCTGTCTCGCCGCCTACCTCTATGCCGCGGCCGGTGAGGGGGAGAGCTCGACCGACCTGTCGTGGGACGGCATGACGATGGTCTACGAGAACGGCGCCATGCTCGCGCAGAGCGAGCGCTTCCCCGAGGGGCCTCGCGCGTCGGTGGCCGACATCGACCTCGACCTGCTGCGCCAGGAGCGGCAGCGGCAGGGCACGTTCGACGACAACCGCCGCACACTCGCCGCCCGCACCGACGGCTTCCGCACCATCGAGCTCGCGCTCGACCCGCCGACCGGCGACGTCGGGCTGCTGCGCAAGGTGGATCGCTTCCCCTTCGTCCCCGACGACGAGGACCGCCTCGCGCTCGACTGCTACGAGGCCTACAACATCCAGGTCTCCGGGCTCGAGCAGCGGCTGCGCGCGATCGGCCAGCCCAAGGTCGTCATCGGCATCTCGGGCGGTCTCGACTCGACCCACGCGCTCATCGTCGCGGCCAAGGCCATGGACCGGCTCGACCGGCCCCGCAGCGACATCCTCGCCTTCACGATGCCCGGCTTCGCGACGAGCGACCACACGAAGGCCAACGCGATCGCCCTCATGGAGTCGCTCGACGTGACGTGGGAGGAGCTCGACATCCGACCCGCCGCGACCCAGATGCTCGAGGCGATGGGTCACCCGTTCGGTCGGGGCGAGCAGGTCTACGACGTCACCTTCGAGAACGTCCAGGCCGGGCTGCGCTACGACTACCTCTTCCGCATCGCCAACCAGCGCGGTGGCATCGTGCTCGGCACCGGGGACCTGTCCGAGCTCGCGCTCGGCTGGTGCACCTACGGCGTCGGTGACCAGATGAGCCACTACGGCATCAACGCAGGCGTGCCGAAGACCCTGATGCAGCACCTGATCCGCTGGGTGGTCTCGTCGCACCAGTTCGACGAGGAGGTGTCCGGGACGCTCACCTCGATCCTCGACACCGAGATCAGCCCCGAGCTCGTCCCCGCCAAGGAGGGCGAGAAGCCGCAGAGCACGCAGGCCAGGATCGGGCCGTACGCCCTGCAGGACTTCACCCTCTTCCACGTGCTGCGTCGCGGCTACCGTCCGTCCAAGATCGCCTACCTCGCATGGAACGCGTGGCGCGACAGTGCGGCGGGGGAGTGGCCCGCGGGCTTCCCGGAGGCCGAGCGGACGGCATACGACCTCGCGACGATCCGACACTGGCTCGAGGTCTTCGTGCAGCGCTACTTCGCCAACCAGTTCAAGCGCTCCGCGCTGCCCAACGGTCCCAAGGTCGTCGCGGGCGGCTCGCTCTCGCCGCGTGGCGACTGGCGTATGCCGTCGGACGCGACCTCCGTGACGTGGCTGAACGAGCTCGAGGCGAACGTCCCCCAGGCGTAAGGCGGTCCGAGTGTCATCCAAGATCATCGTGCGCGACTACGACGTCGCCGACTGGCCGCTCGTGTGGCCCGTCATCGAGGAGGTCGTCCGCGGCGGCGACACCTTCCCCTACCCGACCGACCTCACCGAGGAGGAGGCGCGCAGCCTCTGGCTCGAGAACGGCCCGGGCGGGCGGGTGACCGTCGCCCTTGACGGCGACCGGCTGCTGGGCACGGCGAAGATGGGGCGCAACCGGCCCGGCCCCGGCGCGCACGTCGCGACGGCGAGCTACATGGTGACGGCGGAGGCGCGGGGCCGCGGGGTGGGACGTGCGCTCGTCGTCGACTCGCTCGACTGGGCACGCGAGTCCGGTTATGCCGCAATGCAGTTCAACGCGGTCGTGGCGACCAACACCGGTGCCGTGAAGCTCTACGAGAGCMTCGGCTTCACCGTCGTGGGCACCGTGCCGCGGGCCCACGAGCTCCCGTCGGGGGAGCGCGTGGGCCTTCGGATCATGCACGTCGACCTCTGACCCGGCTGCGACCGGTCCTGTCGCGTCCGGGGTGGCTCAGCCCGTGAGGACGACCTTGAGCGCGCCGGTGTCCGCCGCGCGCGCGAACGTGTCGTACGCGTCGACGAACTCACCCATCGGGAAACGGTGCGTGACGAACCGGCCCAGGTCGACCTGGTGTGCGGCCAGCAGCCGGAGCAGGGTCGGCGTCGAGTAGGTGTCGACGAGTCCCGTCGTGATGGTGACGTTCTTGATCCAGAGCTCCTCCAGGTGCAGGGTGGCCGGGCCTCCGTGGACCCCCACGTTGGCGACAGTGCCACCCGGACGGACCAGGGCTGCGCACTGCTCGAACGTCGGTGCCACCCCGACCGCCTCGATGGCGACGTCGGCGCCGAGACCCTGCGTCAGGTCCCGAACGACCGCGAGGGCGTCCTCGCGCGAGGGGTTCACCGTGATGTCGGCCCCGAACTGCTTGGCCGCCTCGAGTCGGGCATCGGCCAGGTCGATGGCCACGACGTGTGCCGGACTGAAGAGCTTGGCACCCATGATGGCGGAGAGCCCGACCGGGCCGGCGCCCACCACCGCTACGACGTCACCGGGACGGACCCGGCCGTTCAGCACACCGACCTCGTAGCCCGTGGGCCCGATGTCGGCGAGCATGAGTACTTCCTCATCAGTCACTCCTTCGGGGACGGCATACGTCGACGTGTCCGCGAAGGGGACCCTGACGTACTCCGCCTGTGTGCCGTCGATCTTGTGACCGAGGATCCAGCCACCGCCGCCGATGCACTGGCCGTAGCTGCCCTCCCGGCAGTAGCGGCAGGCACCGCAGGCGGTGATGCAGGAGACGAGCACCCGGTCACCGGGCTTGACGTTCTTGACGCCCGGACCGACCTGCTCGATCGTGCCGACCGCCTCGTGGCCGAGGATGCGGCCGTCTGTCACGGCGGCCACGTCGCCCTTGAGGATGTGCAGGTCGGTGCCGCAGATGGTGACGGTGTCGATCTTGACGATCGCGTCCGTGTCGACCTGGATGGTCGGCTTCGGCACCTCCTCCCACGCCTTCTGGCCTGGGCCGTGGTAGACGATGGCGTGCATGGTGGGTCCTGTGTCGGTCATGGTGGTCAGCTGATCTCGACGTGCGTCGTCTTGGCCTCGGGGGTGTTGGGCATCGTCACCATGAGCTCGAGGGCGAAGGCATCGTCGGTCTCGGCGTTCGTGCTCATCTCTCCTCCTCGCCATCGCGCCGCACGCCACCGGCGGCTCCTCCCAGTGCACGTCGGGGCAGGTCCCGAGAAACAGGGCCGTTGGTCCCAACCKGCCGTCGGGACCCCGCGGGACCGTGGTCTCATGGTGGGCGCGGCAGCGCACGGCGGGGCGACCCAGCTGCGCACGGTCGAGCGCGGTCGAGCGCGGCCCGGTTGAGCGTGCCCGGAGGAGCTCGCCCCGGAAGGCTGGCCCTCAGGCGGCGCCCGGTTCGGCGATGGCGTCGCGCAGCAGGGCGACGAGAGCGTCGATCTGGAGGGTGTCGCCCGAGGTGATCTCCTCGTCGCTGCCGTCGAGTGCGCGCGCGGCGAGCCCCTGCTTGGCGTCGATGAGCTCGGCGATCTTCGAGTCGATGGTGCCCGAGGCGAGAATGCGCCACGCGGTGACCGGCTCGTCCTGGCCGATGCGGTGCACGCGGTCGATGGCCTGCTGCTGCTCCGCGGCCGTCCACGACAGCTCGGCGAGCACGACGTTGGAGGCGGCGTGCAGGTTGAGACCGACTCCTGCGGCGGTCAGCGAACAGACCGCGACGGCGACGTCGGGGTCCTTCTGGAAGGCGTCGATGGCCTCCTGGCGCTGCTTGGAGGTCTGCTCACCGCGGACCGACACGGTGCGCAGGCCAGCCGAGGCCAGCACCCGTTCGGCCGCGTCCATGACGTCGATGTGCTTGGCGAAGAAGACGACCTTGCCGACCGAGTGCGACAGCTGCACGGCGTAGTCCGCGGCGAGTGTCGACTTGGCCTGTCCGATGCGGCGCACGAGCGAGAAGACGTTGTCGGTGCCCTTCTCGGCGGAGGCGGCCCGCAGCTCCGAGGCCGCGACCCGACGCATCAGCGCGGTGTCCGGCTCGCCGTCCTCCTCACGCCCGTCGCCCTGGGCCAGGAGGGCCCGGTAGCGCTGGGCCAGGCGCCGGCCGAGGGCACGCTCGGCCTCGCGGACCGAGCGGCCGAGGTCGTCGTCGAGCTCGACGGTGATGTCGGCGATCCGCTTGTCCGGCAGGTCCTTGGCGACATCGACCTTGCGGCGGCGCACGATCCCCATGTCGATGACGGCGCGTCGGGCCTCGGGGTAGAAGGCACGGTCGGCCGGCGTGTGGCCCGTGTCGTCGAGGCGCCGGAGGATCTCAGCCGTCGGCTTGCCGTCCTTGATCCAGCCGAGGAAGCGCCAGATGGCGTCGAAGTCCTTGACGTCGTTGATGAGGGGAGTGCCGGTGAGGGCGATGAGGAGCGGGTTGCCACCGGGGGTGCTCGACCGCAGCCGGTCGCCGAGGGCGAGCACCTGCTGGGAGCGCTGCGAACCGAGGTTCTTGATGAAGTGGGCCTCGTCGACGACCATCGAGCGGAAGCCGAAGCTCGAGAGCCAGCCGAAGTGGCGGTCGAGGATCTCGTAGTTGACGACGAAGACGTCGGCGAAGGCGTCGACGTCGTTGCCGTCACCGTGGATGACGGTGACGCGCCGCTGCGGCGTCCAGCGCTCGACCTCGCGGGCCCAGTTGATCTTCACGACGTTCGGCACGACGGCGAGCATCGGGTAGGCGCCCGCGATCGAGGCGGCCATGACCGACTGGGCCGTCTTGCCGAGGCCCGGCTCGTCTGCGAGCAGGAAGGTGCGGTGACCCTCCTGGACGCTCTGGAGGAACCGTGACTGGTGGACCATCAGCTGCGAACCGGGCGGGGAGAAGCGGTCGATCTGCGGCGTCGGCGGCAGATCCATCGACGCGGCCTCGCCGCCCGCGCCCTGCTCGAAGGCACGGTAGAGCGGGGTCAGCAGGTCCCAGCCGGCGAGGCGGTTGGGGTGGTAGTCGCTCTGGACGCGGCCGAGGTCGGGTGTGAGGAACGGGTTGGCGAGCGCTCGTGAGGGAACCGACTGCGGCATGACCTGCCGGGCTGCGATCTGGGCCGGGACGACGGGTCGCGGCGGCTCGGGGGCCGCGATGACGAGATCCTCCTCGGCGAGCTCGGCGCCCGACTCGAGCAGCCAGTCGCGGCGCATCTGCTGCGCTGCGGGACCGGGCTTGGCGTCGGCGTCGAGCAGGGTCAGCAGGCTCGTGTCACGGGCCGCGACCTGCGCGAGGATCGTCGCGATGCCGTCGAGCCGCTTGAGCAGGTCGGCGCGGGTCGCTGACGGGATCGAGGTGTCCTCACGGACCCGGGCGCGCTCGGAGCGCATGAGGAGGGCCACGACGAGGAACTTCGTTCGGTTCGTCGGGCTGGCCTTGCCCTTGCTGGAGACACGGGCCTCCACCTCGCGGACCCGGCGCGCGAGCACGGGGATGAGCGGGGCCGGTTCGTCCCGGCGCTGGGT
This sequence comes from Terrabacter sp. P5_B1, assembly GCF_056400505.1. Taxonomy (NCBI): domain Bacteria; kingdom Bacillati; phylum Actinomycetota; class Actinomycetes; order Micrococcales; family Intrasporangiaceae; genus Terrabacter; species Terrabacter sp. P5_B1. The sequence continues at coordinate 106 of NZ_JBFULD010000066.1, read as the reverse complement.
CGTCTTTCGCGGGCCGTTGTTCTGGACCTGCTTCGAGCCCTGGCCGTCGGTCGGTCGGCGGCGGACGCGCGTTGCCATGTTCCTCCTGATGACGCGGAGGACGTCG